>JAGVEE010000154.1 GCA_020058405.1 Sphingobacteriales bacterium | reverse complement strand
TTTTAATATTATCTGATGTAAATATGCCTGGCATGAGTGGCTTAGAATTACTTAAATATTTGAAGGAGGAATACATACAGCCACCACCAATTGTAATGATTATTACGGCCTATGGTGATGAAGCAAATTATAATGCAGCAATAAAATTAGGCGCAGATGGGTTTTTAACAAAACCACTAGACTTTAATGAATTAAAAGAGAAATTAATAAATCAAGCGATATGATAAAGATATTAGTTGTAGACGATGAAACCGATTTGGAAGTATTAATAAAACAAAAATTCAGACAAAAGATAAGAGAAAACGAATTTGAATTTGTGTTTGCCATAAATGGTTATGATGCATTAAAAAAAAATTAATGAACATCCAGACATACATATTATTTTGAGTGATATTAATATGCCAGAAATGGATGGTTTAACATTGTTAAGTAAGCTTAATGAAACAAAACCATTAATTAAATCTGTAATTATTTCTGCTTATGGAGATATGGAAAACATCAGAGCTGCGATGAATCGTGGTGCGTTTGATTTTATTACAAAACCAATAAATTTTGATGACCTTTCGGTAACATTTGATAAAACTATTTTTTATGTAAACCAAATACGTGCAACATTAGAAGCTATAAAAGAAAATAATATTCTAAAAATGTATGTTGACGAAAATGTTTTACATTTTATGAATAGCAGAGAGTATGAATCGTCATTTACTGCAAACGAAACCATTGATGCAACTGTAGCATTTATAGACATCTGTAGCTTTACAACTATTAGTGAATCTGCAAGTCCTGATGATGTAGTTAAACTCTTAAATAATTATTTCGAGGTTATTGTAAAAGAGATTACTGATCATGGTGGTTACATTGATAAATTTATTGGCGATGCAATTATGGCCGTATTTAAAGATGATTACCATTTAGATAGAGCTGTAGAAGCTTGCTTGTCGGTTCGTATGAATATAGAAAAATTGCCAGAGCTAAATAGCTTAGTTAAGTATAAACCAAAAGTATCTATAGGTATTAACAGTGGCGAAATGATATCTGGAAATATAGGATCTGCAACTTTAAGAAGATTAGATTATACTGTAATTGGAGATATAGTAAATACAGCACAACGCTTACAAACTATTGCCTTACCTGGGCAAATTGTTATAAATAAAAATGCTTACGATAAAATTAAGGAATCTTTTAACTGTGAAGAATTAGGTACTTATAATCTTAAAAACAAATCAAATCCAGAAATACTATATGAAGTGAAAGGATAATAATACCCTTCCACTTCTTATCTATGTATTAAGAAAATGAAATGATAGAAGACATGCTTTTACCTGTGTACAAGCTTTGCATTGGATTCACACACATTACAGGTATTTGATCTTTATTATTAATTACATACTCCTCAACTGGGCCCATCACTAAATCTTTAAAGTCCTTATCTACGGTCGTTAAAATTACAATTAAATCTGCTTCAGAATTTTTAGCATACCCAATAAAATCTTTTTCAAAAGAACCAGAATGTTCTTGGTTTGCAATTTCAAATAGTACATTATGTTGATTAAACTGATTGCTGATAAATGTAATATTATTGTTGATGTTTTTGTTATTTTCTTCGTCTGTGCTAAACTGTTTGTATAGGAAAATCTTAGCATCAAACATTTTAGCAATGTTTATACACTGTAATGTTTTTTGTTTGGTTTCACTTTTTGAATCAATGGGCACAATAATTTTTTTATAACTATTATGTATCGGACCTTTTTCTTGAACAATAATTAAAGGAACTTTACTGCTTCCCACCACTTTTAAAGCTCTTGCTCCACTTATATGCTGCATGCCTCTTACTCCGTGCGTACCAAGTACTATTAAAGCACAACCTAGCTCAGTTGCTTTCTCACCAATACTTTTAAAAATACTACCTTCTTCTATTTTACTGTTAACCTCTACTCCATATTGGTCTGAATATTTTTTACATCTTGAGGCCATGTCCTCTTTCAAGTTTTCAACAGTTTTATGATGTTTTTTTAATTCTGATAAAGAATTTGAATCTAATACATGAAAAAGAGTGATACTGTCATTATTTATTTTAGCAATTGTACATGCATGAGTTATTGCACAATCTGCTACTGATGTAAAATCATCGGCTACCAAGATATTTTTTTTAGCTTCCATTTTTAGTTTAATTTTAGTTTTATAATTTCAATGTGTTGTAGCTTTTTTGGGGTTCTATTTTTTATAGAATAATTGGTAAAGTATTTATGACTATCTAAAAAATTTATTTGAATTAAATTCCATTCATTTTCATTAGAAATTATTTTAAATGATACAAGTTCATGATATAGATTATCTGCGATTTTCCAAAAATCATCTCTTCCTAAATAATCCAAATCAGCATCACAAATTATTTTTTCAAGTTTAGTATTTGCAACTTGAGGGATTTTGGTCGCCATAATCATACCACAAATAGTTTCTATTTCTTCTGTTGTATACTTATACTGTGGTAAAGTTTCTTGTGCAATTTCACAACTTTTTGATTCGTGATTTTGTGATTGATATATAAAACCAATGTCGTGAAATAAAACTGCTGTTTTTAACAGACAAATTTCATACTCATTTAGTTTTTCTTCGTTTGCAATACGTATAGAGGCATCAAGCACATCACAAGTGTGCTCAAAACTATGATAGCTAAGTTTTGGTGAAAGCTCCGTTCTTAATCTATTAAATACCGATTGAGTAACTTTTTCAAGCTCCATTGCATTTACGTAATTTAAATATTCAAATGCAATATAAATAAATATATCCTATTATGGAAGCACCTATTTTACAGATCCGCCGTTCGAAATATTGCCGCTTGGGCTTACAAACGCTAAACTGCCATCGGCGTTTTCTGCCATGAGTATCATGCCTTGAGAAGTAATGCCTTTAATATCTCTAGGTGCTAGGTTTACTAAAATGCTTACCTGCCTGCCAATAATATTTTCAGGTTCATAATATTCTGCAATACCCGAAACAACTGTGCGAACATCAATGCCTGTATCAATTTTTAATTTCAACAGTTTTTTTGTTTTCGCAACTTTTTCTGCTTCCAAAATAGTACCTACACGAATATCCATTTTACTGAAATCATCGAAGCTTATATTTTCTTTTGCGGGTTCTACTATTGCATTCATTATTTCATTTTCTTTTTTTGATGTTTCTAATTTCAACAATTGTTTTTCAATTACATCGTCTTCTATCTTATCAAACAACAAACTAGAAGTTCCTAATTGATGATTGTTTGCTAATATATTTTCATTGCCTGCTTCGTTCCACAAATGCAAATCTAAATTCAACATTGTTTTTAATTTTGCTGAGGTATGTGGCAAGAAAGGTTCTGCTAAAATGGCTAGGTTAGCGGCAATCTGCAAGCCAATGTTTAAGATGGTTTGAACACGTTGCTCATCCTCTTTAATAACTTTCCAAGGCTCTGTATCTGCCAAGTATTTATTACCCAATCGAGCCAAATTCATAAACTCTTGCAAACCTTCTCTAAACCTAAATTGCTCCAATGAATTCGAAATAATAGAAGGATATTTTTTCATTTCTTCCAATACTTCAATATCATAAGAAGTTAATTCGTTTCTCTCTAACACTTTGCCATCAAAATATTTCTGACTTAATACTAACACTCTATTTACAAAATTTCCGAAGATGGCAACAAGCTCATTGTTATTTCTTGCCTGAAAATCTTTCCAAGTAAAATCGTTGTCTTTTGTTTCGGGAGCATTTGCACATAGTACATAACGCAATACGTCTTGCTTATCTTTAAATTCTTCTAAATATTCGTGTAACCAAACCGCCCAATTTCTAGAGGTAGAAATTTTATCGCCTTCTAAATTTAAAAACTCATTGGCTGGAACATTATCAGGTAAAATATAATCACCGTGTGCCATTAAAATCGCTGGGAAAATAATGCAATGAAAAACGATGTTGTCTTTTCCAATGAAATGTATTAAACGTGTATCTTCAGATTTCCAATACTTTTCCCAATCGGGTGTTAGTTCTTTGGTTGCAGATATGTAACCAATAGGTGCATCGAACCAAACGTATAATACTTTGCCTTCTGCATCTTTCAAAGGTACTTTTACTCCCCAATCTAAATCGCGTGTCATGGCGCGAGGTTGCAGACCTTGGGTTAACCACGATTTGCATTGGCCTAGTACATTCGATTTCCAATCGTTGTGTTGATTTATAAAATTCTCAATATTTTCTTGAAAACGATCTAGGGGCAAAAACCAGTTCTTAGTGGTTTTCATTACGGGAACCGAACCAGATAAAGTTGATTTAGGATTTATTAAATCAGTAGGGTTTAAAGTAGAGCCACATTTCTCGCACTGATCGCCGTAAGCATTTTCGTTTCCGCAATTTGGGCAAGTACCCGTAATATACCTATCGGCTAAAAACTGATTGGCTTCTGCATCGTAATATTGTTCTGTAACTTCTTCCTGAAACATGCCTTTATCATACAAGTTTGTAAAAAACTCTGAAGCGGTTTCATGATGAGTTGGAGAAGATGTTCTCGAATAAATATCGAAGGAAATACCAAACTCTTTAAAAGAGTCGCCCATCATTTTATGGTATTTATCTATTACTTGTTGCGGAGCAATGCCTTCTTTTTTTGCTTTAATGGTAATTGCAACGCCATGTTCATCAGAACCACAAATAAATTTCACATCTTTAGCATTGGCACGCAAATACCTCACATATATATCTGAAGGGATGTAACAACCTGCTAAATGGCCAATATGTACCGGACCATTTGCATAGGGTAAAGCTGCTGTAACCGTAAATCTTTTAAAACTCTTTTCCAAATCCTTAAATAATGATAATTTGCCAAAGATAATGCTTTCTGAACAATGCGCATTCCTACTTACCTTAAAAAAGGCGATACTATTGGTATATTAAGTACCGCCAGAAAAATTACCGAAGAGCAATTGAACTTCGCTGTACAATTAATTCAGTCCTGGGGCTTCAACACCCGCTTGGGTAAAAGCATTGGTGCTGAGGAACATCAGTTCGCTGGTTCGGATACTATTCGTAGAGATAACTTGCAAGAATTTATAGACGACCCGACGATTGATGCCATACTTTGCGCACGTGGTGGCTATGGTACCATGCGTATTATTGATGAAATTGATTTTAGCAAATTTATACAAAAGCCTAAATGGATATGTGGTTTTTCTGATGTTACCGTTTTACACGAGCACCTGCAAAGCCTCGGAATTACTAGTTTACATACTGCAATGCCTTCGCTTTTTCCAAACGTAATGGACCATCCTACTTTACATTCCATCGAAAAAGCCTTAAAAGGCGAGGCATTGGAATACCAATGGAAAGCCTCTGCGGAGAATCT
>JAGVEE010000143.1 GCA_020058405.1 Sphingobacteriales bacterium | reverse complement strand
TAGTAAAATAGGCGGCTCAGAATATCAATCAATGAAAAAAATACTCTTGTTTTTTGCTCTTGTAATGTCATTGAATGCATCGGCTCAGTATGTTCCCTATGTCGCATCTATTTCAGTTTCATCAACAATTGGCACGGGAACAGTCATAGCCAATCAAGATTTTGACTTTTCGATAACAGTAACGGGGGTGATAGTAGGTGATGCTATTAATCTGACATTCGGAGCGACACGATTACCAATTGGTATTGTAGTTAAACAGGTATCTGTTACGGGCAATAATACCGTTGTCATAACCCTACACAATCACACAGGAGCTAATATTGTATTGAATAACGCACCGTTCACGGTTAAAAAATAAACATAAAAAAATGAAAAAAATATTCTTATTCTTAGCGGTTTTAATATCGCTAAATGTACAGGCTCAGTTCATTCCTTATGTGGATAAGGCAAAAATGGATTCCGTACCCCGTATAGACGCAACAGGAAAGCTAAAAGGCGCACCAGTCAACACGTGGGGTATTCCTGCCGTTTCTAATCCTACAAGCGCAGAAAAAACACTCACAACAGCACTTGCAAATGGTCAATTTACTGAGGGGTTGCCTGTCGATTCGGTTGTACTTTTCGATGCAACTACAAAGGCGTACAAAAAGAAGGTAGCCTCTTCATTTGGTGGAACGCTAACGGCTCAATTCTTATCTTCAACAGGAACGGCAACGGCATGGAATAGCGTCGTTACGGTTGGTTCAGCAAGTGCAAACGTCACCACATTACCCGTAATTACTACATCTGACATTGGCAAAACTATTACAATTAAGAATGTCAGTACAGGGGTAAACACTCAAACAGCACCAGCAGGGGCGGTTATGGTGGGCGGTCAATCTTTGAATAACAATGAATCTGTAACGTTCGTTGCGTATGACCTTACTACTATTCATAGTGTTTCTGATAGGTTAGTTAACGTTAATTCAACTGCTTCAAACGGACTATCGGTCAATAGTGGCAATGTTGAATTAGGGGGAACGCTTACGAAAAATACAACTATTGCACCAAACGGATTTAACCTAACATTGGGTAGTGCAACAGCAGGAACAAGTACGACAAACTTAGTCGGTTCTGTATCTAATACAGTTGTTAATACAACAGCAGCGGCTTATACGGTTTTGGCAACTGACTATCATATTAGGTTGACATTGGCAGGAATCCAAACAGTAACATTGCCAGCAGCGGGAACAGCAACAGGACGTATCTACAAAATAACTAATCCAACTGGTTATCTGAAAACAATAAGTTCCATAATAGGAATGAGTTTCGATGCTATCACCACAATATCGAGCCGTGAAACATTTGAAGTTCAATCAGATGGAACAAACTGGGTTAAAATATCGACAAGTGGTGAAAACTTTGATTCAAAAAGCTTATACCGTCTAAACGGTGCTTGGAATGGTGCGAGTATAATTTGTGGCGGATTAGAGTTCATAATGAATGGAACTACAAGCGGTGCAAACGTATTCTTACAGGCTCGTTGTGTGGGATTGCCAGCAACAAGAAGTGTAACCGCTAATATCACAAGATTTTCGGGTGGAGGTGTAAACGGGGTCGAAACACCAACCCGAGCATTAAACGCTACTTATGCGTCATTAAATTCGGCAGCGACAGCTATTAATGCCAATTATGTAAGATGTCAGTATTACCTCAATGATAGAAACACGGGCGAAGCATGGCAAATAACTGTTATAAATGACGGCTCAATTAACCTTTCTATTAATGTCATTTATACAAGACCTTAATAATTTTTAATGATTAATTCAAATAAATAAACAAGTTATGACTATTATTAAATCAATGCAAAACGCATTAAACGAACAACTTGCAAAAGTTGACGCTAAATTGGCAATATGGGCAGACAAGATGTCACTCAGAGATACCGAAATTTACAAAGCCTTACAAAAATTGTGGGATTTACTGCAAGGTTTAAAGGGCAGAATCGAAGTTATTGAAACGGCTATTGGTGGATTAGGCACGGGCTCTGCGGCTTTACCTCCAACTGTATCACGGGGTACATTTGAAGTTGAAAGTGCAGCTAATTTGTTGCTTCAACCTTTGAATGTAGGTGAAAGCTATACGCCACAAATGATTTACGATGCGTTGTTTTCGTTAAATAGCCTATCACCTCAAACGGGTACATACGCATTTAAGCTATTGGATGGTATGTTGCCTTATTCTGAAACGGATGACGCAGGAATCGTAACAAGTGGATTATTTGACACCAATGACACAATGTACGTAACTGTTTTAGATGGTGGTGCAAAGTCAATAAAACTTTCTAAAATTGGTGAATTGGACACTACACTCGTAAATGATGATTTAACGGTAGGTGACCCAAACTTCTCGGCAACGTTATCTCAGGACTTTCTGGATTCATTGATTTAAGAAGTTTATATAACGTTGCTAAATGGCTCAAACAATCAATAATTGAGCATATTTTATTGCAAAATAAGGTCAATGCGCTATCTAATGAGGTAGCGCAATTGACTACCTTATTAGGTACACACACACTACCAACAGGGCTGCAAAAGACGCAAAAGATATTTAACTACAAAGGCGGTGAGGTTTACAAAATTTGCTATTGCAACGGCTTTTACAAAACGTGCGAAATAACGATTAAACCCGATACCGTAACAGGTAGAATAATATTGCAATCAGATAGCGGTCAAAGTACCATTTTAAACCTTTTTGCAACGTCTTTAATCAATGGCGTGTATTATTACGAAACAAATATTTACGTGTCTAATAACGGCATTATTCGTTCAAATTTCAATAGTCAAGACGGGTTGTCATATCAATTTAGCCGTGATATAATTGGAAATTGCTATCAGTTTAAGGTTGAAAAAATTAGTTAAAATAAAAAATCCCATACAAATTTTGAATCAATTAAAGCAAATAATCGGGCTTTTCAAGGAAGCTATCACAGCCATGCACGACTTCT
>JAGVEE010000086.1 GCA_020058405.1 Sphingobacteriales bacterium | reverse complement strand
GGTTCAGACGCTTATCTATCTTTATCTGATCATGTATAGGGAAGTAGAGACTAGATGTTAGTCGTAAGTCTCTAGTCGTTAGAATGGGTACGGAATCAGTACTCGGTAGTTTCTTCTTAATACTTAATACTTAATTCCTAATACTTAATACTTTTCACTCCTCACACAACCTTTCCCATACATAGTACAATGTACACTGTACAACGTACCCCCTAAACTTTTCCCTCCACCACTTGTTACCCTTAGTGTTCAAAGAAAAAATAAACATAGTTTGGTTTAAACGCGATTTAAGGTTAGTAGATCAGGAGCCGCTATATTATGCTCAACAAGCTAACCTTCCAACCTTATTAATTTATCTATTCGAGCCTTCTGTTATGGCTTATGCTGATAGCGATGTGAGGCATTGGCGTTTTGTTTACGAATCGATAAAAGAGTTGAATGAAAAGCTGAAAGCTTACCATACACAAATTCATATTTTTCAGGAGGAAGCAGGTGTTGTATTCGAAAAACTTGTTAGTTTTTATACTATCGATACAGTTTATTCTTATGAAGAAACAGGCAACCAGCTTACCTATGCTCGCGATGAAGCGATGGCTGTGTTCTTCAAAAAAAACAATATTAAATGGCTAGAACAGCAGCAGAACGGGGTGTTCCGCGGCTTAAAGTCGAAAAAAGATTGGAGCGAGCGTTGGGAAAATAAAATGAGAAGTGATAGCAAAACTGCTGATTTAAATTTATTACCCTTTACAAAACTCCCAATTGAATGGTATGAGCAACATAAAGGTGCCAACTTAACAGAAAACATTACCAAACATAACCCAAACTTCCAACAGGGTGGCGAACATTGGGCTTGGCGATACTTACAAAATTTTATTGAAGAGCGCTATATAAACTACAGCAAACATATTAGCAGTCCGCTGTTGAGTAGGAAAAGTTGCAGCCGACTTTCTCCTTATATTAGTTATGGAAACATCAGCATGCGTATGGTATATCAATACACCATGTTGAATTATGATCGTTCAAAAAACAAACGTGCTTTAGCAAATTTTGTCTCACGTTTGCACTGGCATTGCCATTTTATACAAAAGTTTGAAAGTAATTGTAATATCGAATTTCAGAACATTAACGGAGCTTACGATGCACTTGTAAAACCTAAAAATGATGTATTTATATTAGCTTGGCAAACAGGTAAAACAGGTGTACCTATTGTAGATGCTTGTATGCGATGTTTAGTAGAAACAGGCTATTTGAATTTCAGAATGCGTGCCATGGTGGTATCCTTTTTCTGCTTTAACCTCTGGCAAGATTGGCGCGAATTGCATTTTCTTGCACGGCAGTTTTTAGATTACGAACCGGGCATACATTACCCCCAATTGCAAATGCAAAGTGGCACAACTGTGCATAACACCATACGTATTTACAATGCTGTAAAAAATTCTGAGGCTTACGATTATGATGGATTATTTATAAAAAAATGGTTGCCAGAACTAAGAAACATTCCAGCACAATTTATACACGAACCACATAAATTAAGCTTAATTGAGCAACAGCTTTACCAATGTGAGTTAGGAAAAGATTATCCCTATCCTATTGTGGATATTGAAGCTACCAGAAAAGAAGCAAGTGATATTGTTTGGTCTTTTCGCAAGCCACAACATTCAAATAATTAAATTTTTTTTATTAACAATTAAAAAAATTATTGAAAACAAAATGTTTAAACTTATAACTACACAAATCTTTGTTTAAGCATCATTCATCTTTGATAATTTATTTGTAATGATTCTAAATTAATTAAAAATATTCACAATTTTTCAAAAATCCATGTTACTATAAATAGTATAATTCATTAATTATCAATATAATCTAAACAAATTTAATTTTTGATATGTTACCTTGTTTTTAACCTAAAAAAAATAAACAAACAAATTATGGAACATTTAAAAATTGCAACCGACAACTACGTAGCCTTTACGTTTTTTATCGGAACCATGGCTATGATGGCCGCATCTGTATTCTTTTTCTTTGAGTTGAACAACACTTCTCAGAAATGGAGAACTTCAGTATTAGTTTCTGGTATTATTACCTTCATTGCAGCAGTACACTACTACTACATGAGAGGTTATAACCTAGAAACAGGCGAATCACCTACATTTTTCCGTTATGTAGATTGGTTGTTAACTGTGCCTTTGATGTGTGTTGAGTTTTACTTAATCACTAAAAAAGCTGGTGCTAAACAAAGCTTATTGTGGAAGTTGATTTTCGCTTCGTTAGTAATGCTTGTAACTGGATACTGGGGTGAAGCAGTGGTGCCTAACCAAGCAGCATTCTGGGGTCTATTATCAGGCTTAGCTTATTTCTGGATTGTTTGGGCAGTATGGAAAGGCGAAGTTGCACAATTGTCTAAGGCTAGTAGCCCAGCAGTGCAAAAAGCAATTAATTCATTATTGTTATTCGTAGTAATTGGTTGGGGTATTTACCCATTAGGTTACTTAGTAGGTACAGCTGAAGGTCAGTGGTATGCATTCTTCGGAAACTTAAACTTAAACATGGACATAATTTACAACATTGGTGATGCTGTGAACAAAATTGGTTTCGGTTTAGTAATCTATGCATTAAGCAGAAGCGAAGACTAAATATTTACAAATTTAAAAAAGGGTTTCTTGAAAAGAGAAGCCCTTTTTTATTTAATTAAAAATCCCATGTCTTTAATTAACCCATCTCAACATTACGACTATGCATTTGCAGGTGCTGGAGCATCTACAACATTGCAGTTAATGAGTTTGGAAAGACGTGGTTTATTACAAAACAAATCGGTATTAATTATTGATCCCGATGAAAAAATAAAAAACGACAAAACATATTGTTTTTGGTCGAATACCTCTGATGCAATTACTAATAATTGCGAAGCTATTATTAGTTACAAATGGAACAAAATAATCGTGAATAACGATGTACAAGAATCCATTTCTCCCCTAGCCTATTCTCATGTTTCTGGATCTGATGTTTACAATGAACTCAGACGAATCATTCATACATATAACATTACACGTATATTCGATTCAGTTTTAACTATCGAACATACAAATGATGTATTAAATATAAATACAAAAGCTACTACATATCAAGCTAAATTAATGTTCGATAGTAGGCCGCCAACATACAAACCTTTATTAGCAAACGAATCTCATCTTGCTCAATCGTTTATTGGATATGTAATTACCACAGTAGAGGAAATAACATCGCAAGATTGCGTGCGCTTAATGGATTTTGAAGTGGCTCAACAAGGTTACACACAATTTATGTATGTGTTGCCTTTTAATGCCAATACAGCCTTAGTAGAATTAACTCGTTTTGGCTCCGATGTAATAACCCCTAATGAAGCAGAACCTGTTTTAAAAGAATATATACAATCTCATTTTGGTGAATATACCATAGTAGATATTGAAAAAGGTTGCATACCCATGAGTAATGCTGAAATAGATATTGATGAAATAAAAAATGTAATACCAATTGGAGCTCGTGCCGGCGCCATAAAATCAAGTACAGGGTATGCATTTAAAAACATGTTTTACCAAGCCGAACAATTGGCTGATAACATTCAACATCAACAAAAATTAACTACTAAACATAACAAGAACAGATTTACTTTTTACGACAGATTATTATTATTGATTTTGAAAGATGAAGCAGAAATGGGCAAGCCAATTTTTAAAACATTATTTCAGAAAAATAAAGCGGTAAATGTGTTGCATTTTATAGAGGAAAAAACCTCCATAGTACAAGACCTCAAAATACTATCCTCATTACCTATAAAACCATTTTTAAAAGCATTGTATTTTGATGTAAATGTAAAATTAAAAAGCATCGGTTCACCTGTTTTACTCATCCTATTTACCATTCTATTAATTGCTATACAAGCTAGTATCCCAGCTTCATTCGACATTATACAGTACACTGTTTTTGCAATTGGTTTGTTTTTGGTGGGCATACCTCACGGAGCGCTTGATAATATTGTAGAAAGTGGCGATGTAAACAATGGTATAAAACTGAATTTTATTGTCAAGTATTTATTAAAAGCAGGTGTATATTTTATAGTTTGGTTAATACACCCTGGTACAGCCTTGGTTTTGTTTTTACTGTATTCTGCTATGCATTTCGGACAAGCCGATATGCAAGAGTGGAAAGCTAACAAAAGTAGGATATTCGAAAGTACTGTATGGGGTGCAATTGTATTAAGTATGCTATTGTTAGGACATGTAAGCGAAACCAATTCAGTATTAAAAAATATGGATGTATTTGTAATTCCACTTAGCAATGAATCGGGATTATATGCAACACTATTCTTATCAATAGTTGGAGTAAGTTGGGGACTTTACAGTCGTAAAATTCCAATGATTATGATTTCACTTACATTATTACTGGCTATTTATTTACCCCTACTCACAGCGTTTGCATTGTATTTTATTGGTCAACATAGCATTACTGGTTGGGCACATTTAAAAAACTCATTTAATTCCAATAATATAACTTTATTCAAAAAAGCGCTACCCTACAATTTGGGCGCATGGTTTTTATTTAGCATTGTGTTAATAAATATGGATAACTCCTGGACTAGCTCGTTTTTCATTTTTGTATCCTGCATTAGTTTGCCACATGTATTGGCAATGAATAAGTTTTATAAGGAAGATTAATTTTTTAACGCTCTGAAATTTTATTGAGAGCTTCAATAACATCAGATACTGTTTTTCTTCATGTATTTGTTTGCTAGTACTCCGATAGCTCCTACACCAAAACCTCCTAAGATTAATTTTAACACATACAGCAACATGTCCCACCTACTATCTTCAATCTTAAAATTTACGGGAATGCTGTATTGCGTTGCAACCTTTTTTCCATTATGTGTTGCAGGCTTAAATGTTTGCAAACCACTCATCACTCGAACTGCTTCCGAGTCTAAATCTGCCCTTACTCCTTCTACCACCTTCACATTTATTACCTTTCCACTGGTATCTACTACAAAACTAATTATTACTCTGCCTTCTATATTATCCTCTAATGCTGATAATGGATACCTAGTATTGTTTCCAATATGCGCCATAATCGAATCTATTCCTCCAGGATATTCAGCCATCACATCAACTTGAATCCCGCTAGTTGTATCTGTACTTCTCGTACTTTCCTGTGCCAATACCCGATTCAAGACCATCGGATTTAATAACATAAGACCAATCAAACTCAACTTTAAAAAAATAGTTCTCATCTTCATCTATATTTTCATTTCAAAAACTCACCCAAAAAAAACCAAATCCCATCTCTGACCTAGGCCCTCAATTTCACTACATTCTGGGCATTAATTTATAATTCATAATTTATAATTCACCCCTCAATTCCGCTTCGCTTCACGTGTCCCGTGTTTACGGGGTTCGGGGCTAGTAATTCATAATTATCGATTTCTTCATGAACTTACTCAATATCATCTGTATATCCCTATTATGGCTGTACGATTTTATTTGATTACGTAAATCTTCTACACTCGGGTACCCAAAGTTTGCATCAAAATAACCGAAGCCTTTGTAATGCCCACGCTCTATGCATACAACCGACTTCTCACCTTCTTCTCTGCCTTTGCCTATTAAGAAAAAGCTTTGGTTTTGAAAACTGAAACTTTTAATCGCTTGCTCTACACGTTCGTTATACTCCTCTGGGTTTTCTTCAGACACACATGCTCCATTGCATTTTTTTAGTTGATAATTGAAACAAGGTCCTTTGAAATTATGCAATTCGCATTTAGATAAACACAAATTATATTTCTCTACCACGCGTTCAAATATTTTTTTGGCCTCCATGCCAGAATCTACGGTAGTTAAGGATTCTAGCCCTTCTTGATGTCGATCTACATATAAATTTACATACCCTGCATCGTCCATTTTTTCATAAATACTATAAAAAGGAACGGCACTCGTTCGCTTTTGTGAAGTATTATAAATGGGTTTTAGTTTTTTAATTTCATCAGATTCTAGTAACAAAGCAATAAGCTCAGAGCCTGTGTTTTCAATACTTATATGGGCAACATCATTTAGCATGCGCGATGCTTTTTTAGTTTTGCCCGAAGCAAAATGCTGTAAAATTCTTTTTTTAATATCGTTACTCTTGCCTACATAAATAACATCGCCAAGTGTATTATGGAAATAGTACACCCCAGTAATTCCTGTCGGAATTTTACTAAGTGCATCGTCTTTTAATTGGGGAGGTAAATTTTTCGGAATGGCAATGGCTGCATTTTTAATGTCATCAATAATGCTTGCATTGCTTTTTAAAATTCTATCGAATAAAATGGCGGTTGCTTTTGCATCGCCTAAAGCCCTGTGTCTGTTTTCTAAACGAATGTCTAAAGCATTGCATAATTTACCTAAGCTGTAAGAAGGGAAGCCCGGGAAAGCATGCCTGCTCATGCGTACGGTACATAAGGTTTTGCGATTGTACACATAACCTAAATCTTTAAACGCCGCTTTCACAAATCCGTAATCAAAATTTACGTTGTGTGCAACAAAAACTGCATCTTCTGTAAGTTCAATTATTTTTTTGGCAACCTCGTAAAACGGTGGCGCCTCTCGAACCATCTCATTGCTTATACCTGTAAGTTGTGTTATTTGATATGGGATAAAACACTCAGGGTTTATAAGCGTACTAAACTCATCTACCACTTGCTCTCCATCATGCAAAATAATTGCAATTTCTGTTATCTTACTGTAACTGGGACTACCTCCAGTGGTTTCGATATCAATAATAGCAAACACTTTGTGAATTATGAATTATGAATTGTGAATTATGAGTTACGAATTACGAATTACGAATTACGAATTTGTGCTTCGAATCTAAATTAAAATTATAGGGTAAATATAAATAAAATAATTATCATTAGATTTCGTACTAAAAACTGTGATTTTACTGATAACATCTTATTTCGGGAATAATCTAAAAAACGAAACCCCGCAATGCGGGGCCGTTTAATATTGCAACTATGAGAATGAATTCGTAATTCGTAATTCGTAACTCGTAATTAAAATTTATTGTTTTATAACCTTATAATTAACGCTCTTTTCTTCAGAATTAACTTTGATAAAGTAAACTCCTGCGCTAAAGTCTTGAAGTTCTACGTTAACCTTTCCTACAAATGTTTCTTGTTTCAATACTTTTCCGTTTACATCCATCAATATAAATACTGAAGGTGTAGTAAACGAATTTTCTATGTAAACAGTAGCGTTTGTTGGATTTGGATATACTTTTATAGCATCCTGTAAACTTGAGTTTTGGATACCCACTGTTAACAAACGAACAATTTTTAAATTGAACGGACTAGTTGCTAATAAATTTTCTGCAACATCTTCAGTACTTGCTCTAACTGTCCAGATAATTTGAGTTGAATCACCTGCTGGTACACCTAAGGTGCCAAGTAAAGAACTGATAGTTCCTTTAGTAGCTGTTAACTTATTATCCTTTCCATTATTATCTGCCTCTAACTCTACCAATGGGAAAGAGAAATCGCCACCTGGTAAATCTGCTAACCATTTGTAATTAACAGCCGAGGTAGATCTTTGCCAAGTAATTTGAACTTTCGTTGTATCATTATCTTTAACAGTTAATCTAGTATTAGTAACTGGACCTAGTAAACTGAATGCAGATAATGGAGGGAAAATTCCATCAGGACGTGCGTTTAACAATTGAATTCTCGTATCGCCTACTAGGGTAGTATCTCTAACATTGAAAGCAGTATTGTTTGTGTTATGTTTTGATAACATGTATTCTGCAAAAGCATCTTGCTCCGAACCAATAACCGCAAAAGTACTTGTACCTGCTGCTTTAATAGCCGTATCTAAATCTACTCTAGCTGTTGTTACTGCAGGGAAAGGATATCCATCGCCACCAACTTGTGAACCCGGGCCCGATGCATTAGCTAAGAAATTTAAAGTAACTACTTTGTACACTTTAGTTGTATCGCCAACTAATTTACCATTACGTAAAATGGTGTCGATTTTATTTCCTAATGAATCGATTAATACCATCGATTTAATTTTATTTCCAACCGTTTTGGTAGTATCGTATGTAAATGCTACCCCACCAATTTGTGGGAACTGACCAGGAGTTGCATTTGGTTTTGTTGCTGCAATACCGTGCTCTAATAATCTTTTTAAACCCGATGCATTTGTAGATACAATTACTAATCGGTTGTTGAAACGTAATGAATTCTCAATATCTAAACGAGAAACATCTCCTTTTAATTTATTTGCACTTGGGTTAGCTTGTGTAGGCTCTAACACAACATTGCTACCAACAGAGTTTACGAAACCAACTGCCGAACGTATACCACCTCCATTTTTAATAGATACTACTACTTGTGGATCGTACTTTTTAGCATACCATAAGTTAGCATCTGATGATAAGTTACCTAAGTTTGTTTCTTCTGTACGTACTAAATTTCTACGTCCTTCTAAAAACACTTTACTCTTACCAACTATGGTACCATCTTTAGAAACAATTACAGTACCAATAGCAGCACAAATTGCACGTACGTTAGCACCTTTTGTACCTGGCGTAAATGCGTTTGCATAGGTACCATATAATGCAGTAACCATTGCAGTATCACTCGCATATACTCCGTTAATGTTTGAATCTAATGCCGATGTAATTAATACTCCATTTGCATCAAAATCACACACAAATCTTCCAACATATTTCCACTCACTAGTAGTGTTTAAAATTACCATTGGTTGGCCATTGTTACTTGTAGTTCTAATAGGATATTTTTCTGTAGCCACATGTCCTGCAATTAACCTGTCGTTACCATCTGCAGTATAAGCATGGTTACCTCCAGAAATTATAATGTCTACGTTTCTTAACAAAGGTGCTAATGCTTTTTCGTTAGCAATTTGTTGTAAATGCGCTAATAAAATTATTTTGTTGATGTTTTCTTTTGCAATTAAAGAATCGATTATCGGCTGAACTATTGCGGCAAGCGCTGGCATATCATCTACTTGTGGACCTTTAACTGTAGTAGCTCCAGGTGATGAGATTTTTGCCAATACTTGTGTAGTAACTCCAACTACACCAATTTTTTCACCATTGCGTTCAATAATTATGGATGGTGCAATGCCTTTCTTTTGTGAGTTTGCTGTAATGTTTACTGATGTTTTAAATGCAGTATCTCTTAAAATCTGATTGGTAAATAAGTAATTTAAATTTACATCATTACTAAAATTTAAGTTTGCACTTACATACGGAAACTGTGCACCAATCCAACGTTTGTCGGCTCCGTTACTTCTAATATCAACTCCAATTTGTCCGTTTAATTCTGATGTTCCTAAATCGAATTCATGGTTACCTAATGCTGATGCATTAAAACCGATGATGTTCATAATAGCAATGTCTGGGCGACCAATTGCTGGGCGTACTGCTTGCGTACCTGCGTAATAGCTAGAAGCTGTACTACGTAAAGCGGTTTGTACTGATGGATCTTCGCCAGCCGATAAAAATGGGCCAGGCAAAGTATTATCACCAGAAGAAAGTATTAAGGTATTGTTATGCTCATCTTCCAATTTATCAACAATAGCTGCATAATTTGGTGCATCAACTACTGCTGCTACACTACTCTCCATGTCTGAAGAATGTAACACTTGCATTTGAAATGCAGATCTGTTGTTTAATTGAATAAGTGCAACAGTACCACTAATTTCGTTAGATAATAGTAACATATCTTTACCATTAGGGCTTTGCGCTGCAGGTACAAATATAATTCCTTCTGGACCTAAATCACCAATAGTAGCAAGGGTTCCAGAGCCTGGTGTTACTGAGAAATTACGAGTATTAATGTAATTTACGAAATATGGACTTGCAGGATTGGTAATGTTATAAATCATTACTCCACCAACTCTTTCTAAACCAATAAAAGCATAGGTAGAATCTAAAATTTTACCTATAGTTATTGCTTCTGGTTCAGGACCTTTTTCATCACTTCTATTGTCTTTCGTATTGTTTGTATTACTTGCGTTAAAATTATTTGGGAATAACAGGGCAGTACGTTGTTCGAAATCATCTTTACTATCCCAAACTACTGTACCATTATTTGCATTCCAAATAGTAAATGAACGAGCACCGAAGCAAAACACAGAATCGAATTTACCATCGTTGTTAAAATCGCCATACTTATTAGTTACGGTTAAACGACCCATTGCAGTATTTACTTTCATGGCTGTAACCATAGCAGCACCACCAAATTTTACAGTATCTACTACATAAGAAGCATTACCAAAACGAACTTCTTCGTTATTTGCTGCACCCCAATCTGCACGTACATCTCCTTCATTTGCAGAAATTATATAATCAGTAGCACCTGCTTTCATGTAAGAAATTGCATCTGGTTGATACATACCAAATACCGGGTAGTTTGCAATGTTAATTACACTACCATTATCACTTGCATCTATACCGTTACCTGGTAAATTGTGGTTTTTATATCCAAGTGGAATTAATTTTGTAACTGTTGCGGTTGCAATGTTAATTTCTGCAATACAATTGTTCTCTTGGCAAGTTACCCATGCTGTTTGAGAATTGTCTGATACTGCAACATATTCTGGCTCTAAATCTTCAGCAACTGTTGAGTTACGTAAAAATACACCACCTTGTTGTATGCGACCGGTAATTTTAATTCTCTTATCAATTGCTTGATTATTGAATTGAGTAAAACCTGCTGTTTGTACATTTGCTTGTGTTAAACTAGCTACACCGTTATAAATGTTGATGATACTAACCGAACCCTCTCTGTCAATTGTATAATCGCTATTTGGTTCACCTTCATTGGCTACTAATACACGCTTACCATCTGGTGTAAACGTAATCATGTCGGGGTTTGCACCCACATCTACTTGGGAGATGTATGCAAGAGTACTTGCATTAAAAAATACTACTTTGCCATTTTCAGTTTTACCTAACGAATCGATAACAGCAGCTGCAACAATTCCGTTTTTACATGCAATTGATGTTATATCACTGCCATAAGGTTTTAAAGAAATAACGCTTACCTGTACAGGGCTTGCGGGATTGCTAATGTTTACAACCTTTATAGAGGTATCAACACCAGAGTTCACAAACATACGTTTCGATTTAGCATCGAAAGCAGAAATTTCTGCAGCTGTATTATTATATACACCTGTAGAAAATCTCCCAATAAGTTGTGGGTTAATTTGTGCTTGGGTTTCATGGCCCATTACACTAAACAAGGCCGTGGTTATGCCCGTTAAAAGAAGTAATTTTAGTTTCATATATCGAATAGATTTACGAGTACGAAGTACCCATTCTAAATTCAATACAGAGTTAACTTAGCTTTATGATTAGGTTAGGAGAAAAAGAATAAATTGTTAATTGTGAGTTGTAAATTGTGAATGACAACCCACCAATTCATAATTCATAATTCATAATTCATAATTCATAATTAAAAAACTATCTTAGTGTATGAAACCTTTTATCCTAACATTAAGTTTACTTTTTT
>JAGVEE010000197.1 GCA_020058405.1 Sphingobacteriales bacterium | reverse complement strand
TCACAGAGATTTTAACCAAACATTCCCATTACAATTAATAGGAGATTGGTCGATGGAAATTGGCAAGCCAGATTGGTTCCTGTTACCAGGTACAAAAATAGGTTTAAGAACAACCTATCGTACACTCGATAAATATTCAAACAGGTATTCGCCAATCATGACTATGAATAATTTGGGAGTATTTGTTCCAGATCCTAATGCTATTGGATTCCCTAATGGCAACGAGTGGGAGTTCCGTACCTATGTTCAAATAAATATCAATAATTAATAAAATTCATTAAGATTTAAAAAAGAAGAAGATGAATATTTTAAATAAACAAACGATATTAATATGCCTCGCATCAGCACTGCTAACAGCCCCATTGGGATGTACCAGAGAATTATCTGACGATGCAGTATTACCTACTTTTCCAAACACTGCCGATATTTTTACCGACAACTTTATAGGCCTTGGTTCTGATTTTTATTTACCATTTGGCGATGCAAAACCCGATGTGTTTTCAGTTGATATGGCACAAGGATATGCAAGTAATTCTTCTGTTAGAATTGACGTGCCAAACGTTACTGATCCTTCTGGAACATACGCTGGGGCTATCTTCAGGGTAGATGGGGTAGGAAGAAATCTTACAGGTTTTGATGCACTCACATTTTATGTAAAAGCATCTACTGGTACACTACTAGGTGATGTAGGTTTTGGTATAGATTACCTAGGCGATAAAAACAGAATTTCTATACAAAACGTAAATGTAAGTACGAACTGGTCAAAAGTAATCATCCCAATTCCAGATGCATCTATACTCTTAAGCGAGCGTGGTGTTTTCTGGTTTGCTGCCGGTACACAAGGCACAAATGGTTCTGGTTATACGCTTTGGTTTGACGATATAAAATTTGAAAAACTTGGCAATGTAGGCAAGCCCACTTCTAAAATTATGGGAGGTGTATCAAGTACGGTTAATACTTTCGTGGGTGCTTCAGTTAACGTAACCGGAATTAACCATGTGTTTAACCTTGTAAATGGCCAAGATGTGCAAGTTAATTCGACTTCATCTTATTGTGATTTCTTTAGTTCTGATACCTCTATTGCTACTGTAAATGATGAGGGAGTGGTAAGTGTGAAAGCACAGGGAACAGCAGAAATAACTGCAACTGTAAAAGGTACATTAGCAACTGGAAAATTAATAATTGTTTCTAAAGGAGATTTGCCTGGAGCACCCGTTCCTACTCGTCCTCAGGTGGATGTTAAATCGATTTTTAGCGATGCCTATGTAGATGCTGCGGCAAGTAATTTCACCCCGGGCTTCGGAGGCTCTACCACCGTTACGGAGGTATTAACAACAGGCTCTGGTAAAGTGTTACAATACAGTACCAATAATTACACAGGAATAATGTTTGTGGAAGAACCAATTAACGCCACCACTTTAGGGTTTTTACATATTGATGTGTATGTAGAAAATGCGGCTACCTCTGTAGGTATTCAAATTAGAGATCTTGGTGCCAATAAAATTATTGAAACGGATGTTAATACCGGAAATGCAATTGGCGACGATAAAGATTTTAGAACTACTTTAACAGGATTTCAAACAGGTGTTTGGAAGTCGTTCGAAATTCCTTTGGGCGGAAATATTGTCAATCAAAAGGGCAATATCGGTGCAATCATAGTAACCGGTGGTCCTAATTTCATATTAGACAATATTTATTTCTACCGATAAAAAACATAACATAAATAATCTATAAAATAGTTAGATATATGAAGCATTTGAATAAAATTATAATAGTAAGTACACTCGCTCTAATGGTAGCGGGTTGTGAAGTGGAGCCTGTACAAACCTTACCAACTCGTAATTTTGAATTGGTATGGGGCGATGAGTTTGAAGGTGCAGCAGCGAACTCTCTAGATGCTACTAAATGGACCTATGATTTAGGTACAGGGCAAAACGGTTGGGGAAACAACGAACTACAAACCTATACACAGAGCACACAAAATGTAGCTTTAGATGGATTGGGGAATTTAGTAATTACAGCAAGAAAAGATCAATTTGGAAATTACACTTCTGCACGTGTTAAAACACAAGGAATATTCACACAAAAATACGGTAGAATAGAAGCTCGTATTAAAACACCAACAGGCACAGGTATGTGGCCAGCCTTTTGGATGTTGGGCAGCAACATTGACAGTGTTACTTGGCCACAATGTGGAGAGATCGACATTATGGAGCAGAAAGGTAAATTCTCAAACATCACCTACGGTTCTATTCATGGTCCGGGTTACTCAGGTGGTGAAGCCATTACCACTCCCTACGCATTACAAAATGATAGATTCGATAATAATTTTTACGTGTACGCAATCGAATGGAGTGCCGACAAAATTGATTTTTTTGTGAACGATTATTTATATAAAAGAATTACCCCTGCAGATGCACCAGGAGAATGGGTGTACAACCAACCTTTCTTTTTAATTATGAACGTTGCAGTAGGTGGAAATTTTGGTGGTCCACCGAATAGTAATACGCCTTTTCCGGGTAGTATGACGGTTGATTATGTGAGGGTGTATAAGGAGAAATAAGAGGTAAATTCTAAATTCTAAAATCTAAATTCTAAAGGGTGCTAATTGGTAATAAGAATTAAGTATTAAGAATTAAGAATTTAGCACTTAGAATTTAGAGATTAGAATTTAGTATTTAGAATTTAGTATTTAGAATTTAGTACTTAGAATTTATTAGTTAGTATTTGATGAAACAAGAGTTAAGTGTTGAAATAAAGAGATTAAAAATAGAAGGAGAAAATTTCTTTTGTATTTCTAACCACGATGAAATGCGTCCGTTTTTTATGAGTGTGGTTAGTGATTCAAATCATTGGTTGTTTATCTCTAGTAATGGTGGAATTTCTGCTGGTCGTAAAAGTGCCGAATACGCATTATTCCCCTATTACACTGCCGATAAAATAACGGAATCGT
>JAGVEE010000200.1 GCA_020058405.1 Sphingobacteriales bacterium | reverse complement strand
TTTTTCAACTTTTTTAGTTTCGTTAATGGCATTCAAAAGCGTTTCCGATTCTTCTGCCAATTTTTTACGAATTAATTTAGTGGCTTCCTTGTCTGCTTTTACTTCTTTAATATCCGAAATGGTATTTTCAATCAACTTATTTGCTTGCTGTAAAATTCGCTTTGCTTCGTCTTTACTATCTTTCAACAGGCGTTTCTTACTGTCTTCAAGCTCTTGTTTCAATTGTTTATTTTGTTGAAGTAAGAGCGAGGTTTGCTCTTTATCTTCCGTCAACAATTTATTCATCTCTTCAATCTTCACTTTATCTTTTTGCAAATCGATTAATAAATCATCAACCTTTTGCTGCGAGCGACCAACTTTCTGTTTTGCCAATTGAATAAGCTTGTTTGGCAAACCTGTTTTTTGTGCAATTTCAAAAGCATACGAACTACCCGGTTGCCCAATTTCTAATTGGTACAAGGCTTTCAGCTCTACGGTATCAAACAACATCGATGCATTTACCAAGCCTTCTGTATTGCTTGCAAACACTTTTAAATTCGAATAATGCGTGGTAATTACACCTTTTACATTTTTCTGATTGAGGGTTTCTAACACTGCCTCCGCCATCGGTCCACCAAATTTCGGATCGGTACCTGTACCAAATTCATCAATTAAAATTAAGGTATGAGGAGTAGCTTGTTGTATAAACACATTCATGTTAGAAAGATGTGCACTGTACGTACTCAAATCACTTTCTATCGATTGGTCATCGCCTATGTCTACCAATATTTTTTTAACTATTGATAAGGTTGAATCCGGTGAAAGTGGCACTAACAATCCGTGCTGAAACATCAACTGTATTAAGCCAATGGTTTTTAACGCCACAGATTTACCTCCAGCATTCGGTCCGGAAATTAAGATGATTCTTTGCTGCTCATTTAACTTTGCATTTAAAGGAACTACTTTCTTTTTTAAGCTCGTAAAATGTAAAGTTAATAAGGGATGTTTAGCATTGATCCAATCGAAGTTTAGCTCTTTATTTATTTGTGGCAAGTGTGCATCTAAACGTAATGCAAATAAAGCTTTGGCGCGAATAAAGTCTATAATACTGATGTACGAATGGTACTGCTGTAAACTTGGTAAATATGGACGAATTTGATTGGTTAATTCTGTTAAAATCTTTATAATTTCTCTGCGTCTTTGGTACTCCAAATCGCGAATTCTATTATTTAACTCAAACACTTCGGTGGGCTCCATGTACACAGTTTGGCCGGTAGAAGATTCGTCGAGAATTAAGCCTTTTGCCTTGCGTTTGTATTCCGCAGCAACTGGTATCACCATCCGCCCTTCTCTAACGGTTAATTGCCCATCAGACGTATAGCCTTCTTTTTGCCACTCTTTAAAAATCTGCGTAATTCTTTTCCGAACATCCGATTCTGCAGATTGTATGGATTGTAAAATATCTTTTAATTCTGAAGATGCATTTGGTTTTATATGCCCCTTGGAATCTATAATGTTTTCGATTGATTTAATGAGTTGTGGGTCGAATTCAATGTCTTTACTGAGTAATTCGATGTTCGGATAAGCACCCTCAGAATCTTTAATAAATTGCAAACAAGCTTTCACGGTTTGTAGGGCTTGTATTAATTTCAGAAACTCTTCTTCTATTAAATAGGTGCCTTCTACACGAATGCGCTCGGTTAAGGTTTTTATATCGAAGTAATTTTCTGATGGGAAATTTCTACCAGAAACTAATATTTGCTTGAACTCGTGGGTTTGTAAAAGTAACTTTAAAAGTAAATCATAATTGCTGATGAATTGCATCCGATCTACCATGGTTCTACCCATACTACTGATGCATTCTTTCTTGATTTCTTCTTTTATCTCTTGGAATCCTAGCTTGCTATAAATTTGATCTGGGAATAACATTATGGTTGTAATTTATTTACTTCCGCTTCCTTCTTACTCATCTCCTCGGTCATTTTTGTATAAATTTCCTGTAGTAATTCCGGATTATAGGTATAGTAACGCAAACTCTTTTGAAATTGTTCTTCGGTAATGTGGTGCTTTTTATAAATAAACTCGTAATAAGTCTTCGTATTTATCATTAAAGAATCGGCCGGTAATGACTTTACTCCCGACTCTGCAATGTGTACATCCATCATAATAAATACCATACTATCTTTCGGAATAATATCATCGGGTATTTTAACGGCTGATTTAGAGCAAGATGAAACAAACATCACTACGCTAATAAAAACAAGTATTAATCCTTTATTTTTCAAAACTTAAACATCTAAATTATTAAATTTGCTCACAAATGTAACGATAATGAGCATTAAGGAGAACATTACAAAGATAAAAACTGATTTAGCCGTTTTAGGCGTAAAACTGGTAGCCGTTTCTAAAACCAAAAGCAACGAAGACATAATGGAAGCATACGATGCAGGCCAGCGTGTTTTTGGAGAAAACCATGTACAGGAATTGGTGGCAAAATACGAATCATTACCAAAAGATATTCAATGGCATTTAATTGGGCATTTGCAAACCAACAAAGTTAAATACATTGCTCCTTTTATACACCTTATAGAATCTGTAGATAGTTTAAAACTCTTGCAAGAAATAAATAAGCAAGCCTTAAAAAACAACCGTGTAATCGATTGTTTATTGCAAGTGTATATTGCCGATGAAGAAACTAAATTTGGTTTTGCATACGACGAGCTTATAGAATTATTAAGGTCTGAAGAGTATGGTGCTTTAAAAAATATACGCATTGTAGGCTTAATGGGAATTGCAACAAACACAGAGGTTGAGCGACAAATTATCGAGGAGTTTAAAGAGTTAGCCGTTTTGTATACGGGTGTTAAACAATCTTTTTTCCGAAACGAAGATTCATTCCATGAAATATCGATGGGCATGAGTAGCGATTATAAACTTGCTGTAGAAAACGGAAGTACCATGGTAAGATTAGGCAGCACTATATTCGGTAAACGTGTAGTAAAACATTTCAAAAACAAGGAAGATGCAAATTAGAAGAGCTCGAAAAGAAGATTGCGGCCGATTGTTAGAACTTGTAAAAGAACTAGCCTTGTATGAACGAGCTCCCGAACAAGTTACCGTACCTTTAGAGGAATTTGAACAAGCAGGTTTCTCTGAAAAGCCCGTATGGTGGGCATTTGTGGCAGAAGAAGATGGATTTATTGCAGGTTTTGCCTTATATTACATTCGGTATTCTACTTGGAAAGGTTGTCGCATGTATTTAGAAGATATATTAGTAACCGAAGAATATAGAGGAAAAGGAATTGGTAAATTATTGTTCGACCAATTAATCGTTGAGGCCAAAGAACGAAAGTTTCATGGCATTGTATGGCAAGTATTAGAATGGAACGAACCGGCTATTAATTTTTATAAAAAATACGAGGCGGAGATGGATGCGGAATGGGTTAATTGTAGTTATGAATTATAAATTACAAATTACGAATTACGAATTACGAATTATGGGAAGAGTAGTACTAATTTTTATTTTAAGTGTTTCTATTTTTACTGCGTGTTATAATAGTGGGGAGAAAAAAGAGCAGCGTACGGATACGTTGAATTATACTATTTATAAAGCGGAGAGCACTTCGGCGTTTAAACGTAATGCGAGTGATACTGTTGGCACTTATGCGGTGGTTACCTATCCTAATTTTACTCAAGGTGGTGATACGGCGTATATCAATAAATTAATAACCTACGAGTTAATCAAAGAATTTAAAGGCAATGATATGGTGGTGGGTATTACCGATGCTGTGGCGGCCTTTGTAATGAGATACGATTCAATGGCTAAAGCTGATAAAAGTAATTCGCCTTATTGGAACCGACAAATAAATGTAAAAGTGGTATATCAACAATATCCATACGTATCCTTAGCTACAGAGTTTACTGAGTTTACAGGCGGAGCACACGGTATGTATGGTACCAATTATATTAATTTTGATAGAGAAAAAAACAAAGCCATAAGCCTAAACGATTTATTTGAGGAAGCAAAAATTGCGGAACTTACTAAACAAGCAGAGCAAATTTTCAGAACACAAGAAGGCTTAACAGAAGGACAAGATTACAGTGGTTACTTTTTTGAAAATGGTAAATTTGTGTTAC
The DNA here is from genome assembly GCA_020058405.1 of Sphingobacteriales bacterium. GTDB lineage: Bacteria > Bacteroidota > Bacteroidia > Sphingobacteriales > Sphingobacteriaceae > CAJBVG01. The sequence continues at coordinate 246 of JAGVEE010000200.1, read as the reverse complement.
CCGCAAATTTCTCGATCCGCAAAGGAGGCCTATTGTTTCAATACGGTTTATACGAAATTAAGCCTTACGTGTCGGGTATCACAGAGATATTTGTGCCTGTTGAAATTTTGCGATAATATGACTATACGAAAATACGACTATACGAAAATACGACTTTACGACAATACGATAATACGAAAGCAACCTAATATGAAAATGCAACATTTTAGCACTAAAATAACTCAATAACAAATAACCCAATAACTA
>JAGVEE010000030.1 GCA_020058405.1 Sphingobacteriales bacterium | reverse complement strand
GTCGAGTTAAAAAAAGAAAAGTTCGATTACATTATAGATTTACATCATAACCTTAGAAGTTTGCGATTCAAAAAATCACTAGGCATTCCATCTTTTTCTTTCAATAAATTAAACATTGAAAAATGGTTAATGGTAAATTTAAAATGGAACCGATTGCCTAAAACTCATATTGTGGATCGTTATTTTGATACTTGCAAAAGCCTCGGAATTAGTAATGATAACAAGGGTTTAGACTATTTTATAGCTCCCGAAGAAGAAGTTGATTTGAGCAGCCTTGCTCCTATTTATAGCAATGGATATATTGCTTTAGTAATTGGTGCGCAACACAGTACGAAGAGATTGCCTATACATCAATTACAAAAATTTTGTAAGCAAAGTACTAAACCTATTATTGTTTTGGGCGGAAAAGACGATGCAGCAAATGCTTGGCATTTAGAACAAATAGATCCAAGTAGAATTTACAATTCATGCGGAAAATACAGCATCAACGAGTCTGCATCTTTAGTAAAACAAGCCGATGTAGTGGTAAGCAACGATACGGGTTTAATGCACATTGCTGCGGCTTTTAAGAAAAAAATAGCAGCTGTTTGGGGAAATACTATCCCAGAATTTGGGATGTATCCATATCAAACAGAATATGCTAACTTTGAAGTAAAGGGGCTTAGTTGCCGCCCATGTAGTAAAATCGGACATATTAATTGCCCTAAGAAACATTTTAACTGCATGGAAAAACAAGACATACCAAGTTTGGTAAAAATGGCAAACGAATAAAATGAAAACACTTTTACTTGCGCGACACGGTAAAGCTGAAAAAGCTGAATTTGGAACTTTTGATTTCAAACGAAAACTGGTAGAGCGCGGAAAAGCCGATGTACAAAGGGTTTCAGAAGAACTACAAAAACATTTTACTCCACAACACATAATCAGTAGCCCTGCAGAAAGAGCCTTACAAACTGCCAAAATTTTTGCCAAAACTTTTTCTATCGATAAAAAAATAATCGAATTAAACGATAGTATTTACGAAGCAAGCATGGCCAGTTTGTTAAAAGTAATTAACGAAATACATCCACAATTTGATTGTGTTTTGCTTACTGGTCATAACCCAGCCTTCGAATTTGCCATTGAATATTTATGCAATACAAACATCGGGCATTTACCTACCTCAGGAACCGCTACCATCGAATTTCCTTTTGAACAATGGAGTATGGTGAGTGCTGGCACTGGAACCTTACTGAACTTACTCATCCCCTGATTCGAATTGTCGAAATTTCGAAATTTCGAAAATTCGACATTTCGACTCTTCGTCAATTCAGCTCAAACTTCACCGGCAACATCATCCTAATCTTCACTTTACGTCCGTTTTGCTCTGCGGGAGTAAAATCTGGCAATGTGTTGATTACGTTCAGCAACATTTCATCCATTCCAAATCCTAAGCCACGTTCAATTTTAGGCATTACCACTTTGCCTTTTTCATTTACAACAAAGCTCACGTACATGGTTCCAGAAATATTATTTTCGCGAGCCATTGGTGTAAATTTTGATTTTGATTTTACATAGTTCAACAAAGCTTGTTCGCCACCTGGAAATTCTGGCATTATTGCGGCTGTAAAACCTATTTCATTTGGTAATCCAATTCCTGTACCTGTTCCAGTACCATCTCCTCCAGCACCTGCTCCTTCTGTAGGTTCGGCATTTTCGCCACCTGTACCTTCGGTATTAGTAGTACTTGCAATTGTTTTACCAGCCATCTCCTCTTGGGTTGGTGGCAATAATTCGAAAGGAATGGAATTATCTACCACAATTTCTGGTTCAACTAATGCAATACTTTCTATTTCTTCGGGTACAGCAGAACCAGCACTTGCAGGGATGATTTCAATTTCTGGTTCTTCAATTGGAAACATTTCAGGCCTTAGGATGAAGATAGTGTCTTGAGGCATTGCAATAGACGGAGTATCTATATACTTGTCTTTAAAAGAGCTAAAAAGCAGTATCGCACCAAAGGCTAGGCCTAAGAAGGAAAACATTCCGACTATGCCCAGAATGGAATTCCGATTACTACTTTTTCTAATTTGATAAGCACCATACTCATGGTTACGATTTTCGAATACGATATCAATCCAATTGTTATCGTAGATGTTGATGTTTTTAGACATGTGATTGAATTTAGCAGGTAGAGCTTTAATTCATGTCGTGGGGTTTTGTAGGGATAACGGAAGGAAAGATAAAAAATTATGAATTACGAATTATGAATTACGAATTACGAATTGAGGCAGGGTATATGCTAGTTTGAAAGGGGTCTCATGTCTCACAGCGAAGCGGTCTCATGTCTATTGTCTATTTCTTGCCAGAAAACAAAAACGCAACCACACATGCAATACTAATATAGAAAACACTCTCTACCCCGAAGAGCTCCGCTCCCATTAGTATGCAGGCCAATGGGGTGTTGGTTACTCCGGCAAAAACAGCTACAAAGCCCATTGCAGCGAGTAGCGAAATGGGTAAGGGTATAAACCAAATAAGCACGTTGCCGAGTGTGGCACCAATAAAAAATAAAGGTGTAACCTCTCCTCCTTTAAAACCGAATGCTATGGTAAAAGAAGTGAGTAAAAGTTTAATTAGAAAATCGTAAGAATTCATTTGCTCAATAAAAGAGCTGCTAATACTTGGTAAACCTAAGCCCATGTATTTTCGTAAATCGAAAAAATAATATAAACAGATAATAATTAGGCCAGCAATAAATGGGCGAAAGGCCATGTTTTTAATGTGGATACTAAGCTTAGAAAATAGCTGCAAAAAACGTGTATATAAATAAGCTATTAAGCCGAAAATTAGTCCTGCATTTACGCTCCAAAAAATAGTAGTTAAACTTAATGCCGGAATATAATCAATACGGTAAGCCGTATGATGTATGCCCCAGGCCAAGCAAACAAAGTGAGCAATATAAGCTGCTAACAAACTATGTATAATAAATTTGTATTCGTATTTCCTATCGTGAAAAACTTCGATGGCAAAAATACTTGCAGCTAAAGGAGTACCAAATACAGAAGCAAAACCTGCGCTAATGCCAATAACCAATAGCATTTTACGGTCGCGTTGACTTAGTTTAAATAGCTTTGTAAACTGATCGGCAATGCTTGCACTTATTTGTACAGCTGTGCCTTCGCGCCCTACCGATGCACCAAATAAATGAGAAACTATGGTGCTAATGAACACCATGGGTGCCATTTTAAAAGGGATCACTTGTTGCGGATTTTTAAACTCTTCGTATATCAGTTTACTTCCCAAGTGTACACCATCACCATACTGTTTATAAAACAAACCCATGGCCAAACCTGCAACAGGTAAAAACCAAATGAGCTGGTAATGTTGTTCGCGGTAATTCGTAGCAACATCTAGTAACCATAAAAATAAAGCAGAAGAAGAACCAGCTAATGCCGAAATCAATGTTATAATAATAATCCAACTAATTACTTTGCGTACCCACATGTTTATTCTACCAACTCCCAAGTATCGTTATTATTGAAGATAATCCCTACAATTCCTTTAATCGGACTATAATAAATTTTCTGAGGATATATTTTACCTGTAGGTATTATCTCTTCGAATACATAAACTTCTTTAAATACTTTATTTAATAATCGGATACTATCATTATAAATTACTTGCGGATGAAGTTTTAAATAAATTGAGTCGACCTGAATTCTATTCGAAATGTAATTAAATGTGCCGTTATAATAAGGAGAATTCGTTGAAACATTGGCATTCCAGTTATAAGTAATATATAAATAATCAACTTTCTTATCTGCAATTAAGTCGAAAATGATGTTCGGTTCAAATACTTTTGAATTATAAAACAACATTGTTTTTTCAATCTCATTATCCTCACAACATTGGTGACATTCATTTTTCGTGTCAATTTCTCTTATAAAAGCTACTTGATTAAACGAGTGCAATACGTTTTGCTGGTCAATAAATACTATTGAATCTGGTTGATTTGAAATAAACTCCTCAGCTAAAAACGTTTTGAAATAGTAATGCTTTACAGATGTACCTCTTATAGAGCAACAAGAAGAGTACAACATTAAAATGCACAAAATAATGAAATTTAGTTTTACAGTTTTCATTATCAATTTAATTTTGCAAATTATATATCGTACTATCGCTCATTAAGTAACCAACAATACCCTTCTCTTTGTTGTAGTATAATTCTGTAGGATAAAGTTTAGAAGTGGGTACATTTGCTTTAAACTTAAATACATTATAAAATAGTTGATTGTTAATAGCTAAACTATCTAACAATTCAGAGTATGAATTCTTATCTTGTAAAACTCGCATTAAAGATTCGTTCTCTATATATGCAACATCTTCATTGTGATAAATTAAATTCAATCTATATTTAGGAGTATAATAAATACTCAAACCTTCCCCTCCACTAGCCGATTTTGCTTTAATATTGATGCTGAAATTGTAGTTATTATCATCGCCATCATACACCACTTTTAAGGTTTGATATTTATCACAACATTCAGGACAATCTTCGTTTGCTAACATTTCATCTTTATACACAATGGTATTAAAATTCTGACTAGCTCCTTTATTGTTTACAAAATTTGAACTGTTTACATTTTGTACCCTAAAATCACGCACAGTAGGCCATTCAAAAATGTAATAATCCTGAGGACTGTTATCACAACAACCTGCCATTGTTAAGCTAAATAAGCTCGAGAAAAATAGTAAGTAGATGTTTTTCTTTTTCATTCTTATTGGTTTAATCTAAATTTAATAGTATTAGAGCCTTTATTGCTATGTATCTTTAGTAAATATAGTCCATTTGATAAATTAGTAAGGGGTATTTCTGTTATTTCTGAACCATTTACCATTTCAATATTCTTAAGACATACCCCTTGTGTATTAAAAATTTCTAGAGAATAGATAACCGTATTCGCTTCTTTATTTAAATAAAGCAACTCGCTTGCAGGGTTTGGGTAGAGTATAAATTCTGCAGGTTTATTGTTTTCTATTCCTGTGCTTGGGCAATTGTTAAAAGGTATATTCTGATGGTAGCTTAAATAATTAATAAGTGTTATGGCAAGCGAATCGGCAAATCGTTTTCGGTTGCTGGCATTGTCTCTAACCCCTGCATTATTACATTCTATTTGCAAACCATTTACTATGTTTCCAGGTACTTTGCTGGTATAATTTTCGGTATTATAACCTCCATCAAAATAATTGGTAGTGGTATCTGGTTTCGGAATTTGTTTACTTGGAACCGATGGAAATCCAGCATTACCAAGCATGGTACCTAATGCATAATCGCCACGCAAAAGCTGTGCATGTTTACTGGTACTTACATTCGTACTCACTAAGTTTTTCAACGAACTACGGTTAATATAAGTGTTTGTATTTAGTATACTATCACTCAATTCGTAGGCATTATCGCTCAATAAATAACCCAACTCTAAACGCTGTTGTGTTTTGCCATGCCCGTGTAAATCGATGTAAAAAGCTTTGTTATTATTTTCTGCCAAAGCTATGGCTTGTGCAGAATCTATAAAATCATGAAAGTCTTGCCATGCCTGCACCGCTTGGGTTTGGGCACATGCACCATCTGTTAAATTCCTATTACAATCTACTTTGGTACGTTTCAAATTACAAATTACCAAATGGATGTGGCAACCCGTTAAGTCATAAAAACTCGAGTCGATGCGCAAAGCAAGCTCTATGGTATTGGCATCGGTAACAGTAGTAGGATTATTACAAGTTCTATCGGGTATGCTATCTGGAGCAACTAAACCTCCGTGCGGTACAGAAATAATAATGGGGAATGTTCCTCTTCTGTATTCGGTGAAGTTGTGGGCACCGGAATGTATTTGGGCGTAGGATTGGCAAAGAGTTAGAAGAAAAAAGGAGAATAGAAAAAAGGTGAAAAGAAATATGGAGATGGAAGTTCTAGCTTTCATTTTTTGGAGATTAAATTTTTCAATATTCACGTATCAGTATTTCTAAAGGAATATGTAGTTCGGCGTGTAGCTTTCTAATCATAGCTAGGCTAAGCTTTCTATGATTATTGAATATATCGGTAACGCGACTTTTAAAACCAAGTATTTCTGCTAAATCTTTATTAGTAAGCCCCTGTTGTTCCATTCTGTATCTAATAGCATCTAAAGGATTAGGAGTATTAATAACAAAATTTCTTTCCTCATAATCTTTAATTAAAAGCGAAAGTAAATCGGCTTCATCACTTTCTTTTGAACCCGTTTTAGATTGAAATATTTCTTCAAATCTTTTAAGAGCTGCATTATAATCTCTATTATTTTTTAAGATTCTCA
>JAGVEE010000174.1 GCA_020058405.1 Sphingobacteriales bacterium | reverse complement strand
CCTTATATAATGGGAGCAATGTTGCGTAACGGTATGAGAAAATCAATGAATACTGATGAGTTCTTTGCACCAAGTTTAAGCATGGAAGAATACACCTTAGCTTTTAATAAAGATGAAGTTAATTTAGCCGAAGAAAAAAACAAAGAGAAATTTACTAGTTTAATACAATGGTTAAAAATTAACCCTTCTGCAAATGTTTCTATAGAAGCAAACTACCATGATGGAGAACAGAAAACTATGGGAATGGATAGATACAATACGGTTTTAAAAGCATTAACAGATGCAGGTATTGCAGAAACCAGAATTATTGGAACATCTAACAAAGCTTTCCAAGTTAAAAAAGCAAAGGCAGATGTAGAAGAAGTAAATGCAAATAATAGAAAGGTTTCATTTACCATTGTTAAAAAATAATTTCAGCTTTAGAACGGATCACAATGAAAAAAATAATTATATCAATTTTTAGTGCAGCAGTATTGTTAATAACAAGTACTGGCATGGCACAAACAAAAAATACGGTTGAAGAAATTATGGTAGATGGCTTTAAAGTTATTTACAAACCAACCAACAACCAAATTGTAAGCGTACGTTTATTTATAAAAGGTGGTACCGCTAATTATAACAATGAACAAGAAGGAATAGAAAACTTATTGTTAGATGTAGTAACCAATGCGGGTACATCTAAATATCCAAAATCAGAATACAATAGATTGTTGGATAAAATGGGAAGCACTATTTCTGGAAGCTCAGGCTTAGACTTTGGAAACATTGCACTTACCTGTGTAAACAGAAACTTTGAAGCTTCTTGGGCAATTTTTGATGATGTGGTAAACTCACCTTTAATTGAAGATGCAGAGTTTAAAAAACAAAGAGATGCAATGGTTTCAAACGTTAAGCAAGAAAAATCTGATCCCGATTCGTATTTAACAGAAATGGCAATGAATGATGCATTTGCTAATTTAAACTATGATAAAAACACGAATGGTTCTGAAGAAAGTTTGAATAAATTAACGGTTGATGATTTAAAAAGTCACTTTAAAAAAGTGATGAATAAAAAACAAACCTTTATAGTAGTTGTAGGTAAAATTGATAAAAATCAATTGATCGAGAAAGTGAAAAAGATGGTTCGTAATATGCCTACAGGTTCGTACCTGCCTGCAAAACCTACAATGTTGAGCATCAACAAATCTACTTTAAATACTGAAGAGCGTAAAATGGCTACAAATTACATTAGAGGTGTTATGAATGGTGCTGCATACGGTACAGAAGAATCGTACGCAATGCAATTAGCCTTCGGTATTTTGCAAGATCGTTTATTTGATGAGATTAGAACCAACAGAAGCTTATCTTATGCTCCTGCTGCATTTTATCAAACTAATATAAACCCATGCTCAAATGTATATGTTTCTACAACAGATCCAGACCAAGCAGTTCAAGTTATTATCGATGAAATTAAAAAGATAAAAACAGTTGGGTTCTCTGAACAAGAAATAAAAAATCAAAAAAGTTCATACGTTACTACGTACTACATGGGTTTAGAAACTAATGCAGCGCAATCTCAAGGATTAGGTGTTGCAGAAGTAAAAGGTACCTATAAAAACTATATCGAATTTATTAGTAACATCAATAAAGTTCCAGCTAAAGATGTAAACGCAGTAGTAAAGAAATATTTATCGGGTATCCGTTGGTCGTATTTAGGTGATTTAACAAAAGTAAAGTCGGATACGTTTTTACAGAAACTTTAATTGAATTACAAATTACGAATTACGAATTACGAATTAAGGCAAATCGCTCGTAATTCGTAATTCGTAATTTGTAATTCGTAATTATAACTGAACTACCGAATCAATAGCCACTGCCGTGCTATCCACCGCATTCGTATCTACTCTCGGTGGTCTTGGAGATGGGCAATAATAATCTTTCTCTATTTTAACCCAAGCTTTAGGTAAAGGACCTAATGTTATACCCGATTTAGGGTCTTTGTACAAACGCTCCATAAACTTACCATAAATTGGTAATGCAGTTTTTGAACCTTCGCCGTAGTCGGATGTTCTGAAATGTATACTGCGTTCATCGGCACCCACCCAAACACCTGTTACCAAATCTTTAGAGATACCCATATACCAACCATCAGAATGGTTAGAAGTAGTACCTGTTTTACCGCCAATTTCATTTCCTTTTCTCCACAAATCAAATTCCCACAAAGCTTGTGAAGTGCCTCCAGGTTCTTCCATTCCTCCTTTAAACATGTATAACATTAACCAAGCAGTTTCTTCGGATAGTACTCGTTCTTGTATAGGTTCAAACTCTTTAATTACTTTACCATCGTGGTCGCAAATTTTGGTAACCAATAGAGGTTCGGTTTTTACACCTTTGTTTAGTACAGTTCCGTAAGCACGCACCATTTCATAAATAGTAACATCATTAGAACCCAAGCCTACAGACGGAACAGATTTTAGAGGACTTTCTATTCCCATTTTTTTAGCATACTTCACCACATTGTCCCAACCTACAGCCTCCGTTAATTGTGCTGTAATTGAGTTGCAAGATTTACCCATTGCCCAACGCAAGGACATTTCTCTACCTGTAAATACCCAATCAGAATTTTTAGGCGACCAGGTTTTGGTTTCGCCATCTTCTTTGTAAGTAATAGTTACAGCTTGGTCGGTCATTTTATCGCATGGCGAATAACCATTATCTAGTGCAGTTAAATATACAAAAGGTTTAAAGGTAGAACCAGCTTGACGTTTGGCTTGCATTACATGGTCGTATTTAAAATATTCGTGGTTTATACCACCCACGTATGCTTTTACGTGCCCTGTTACTGGGTCGAAACTCATTAAACCCGACTGTAATATTTTAGCATAATAGGCGAGAGAATCATAGGTAGAAAAAGTAGTATCTTTTTCACCTTTCCAGGTAAACACGCGCATGCGGTGTTTTTTATTTAAGGCTAAATTAATAGAGTCTGTATTGCCATCGTAAATCTTTTCTAACTTTTTGTAAAGCGACAAACGTTTGGCTAATGTTTCTAAAAAATTAGGAATTTCAACACCATTTTCATCTCTCCAAGGCACATCATTCTGCCAATGGTTTTGAAATCTTTTTTGTAAAGTTTTCATCCATTCTTTCATTGCTTCTTCAGCATGTTTCTGGATAATAGGGTCGATACTCGTGTAGATTTTTAAACCATCGGCATACAAATCAACATCATTATCTTCACACCATTCTTTTAAGTAATTGGCAACAGCTGTTCGTATATATGAGTCTTTACTTAAGTCTTCATCGTCTTCGGTAATGGTTAAACGCAATTCTTTTTTTATTAACCTATTGTATTCTTTTTTGGTGATGAAGCCAGATTTATACATTTGCGAAAGCACTACATTTCGTCTCTCTTTTGCTTTCTCTGGGTTATTAATAGGGTTAAAGGTGGAAGTTGCTTTTAACATACCTATAAGCAACGCTGCTTCTTCATCTTTTAATTTATCAGGGTTTTTACTGAAATATTTGGTAGAGGCTACTTTAATTCCGAAAGTATTATTACCGAAACCTACTGTGTTTAGGTACATCTCTAATATTTCGCGCTTTGTATATAGCAATTCCAATTTTAGTGCGGTAAGCCATTCTTTAGTTTTATAAATAGCCGTACTTAAACCTGGTATAAAACGAATTAAGCCTTGAGAGCTTTTACTCCTTGTACGGTATAAGTTTTTGGCTAATTGCTGAGTAATCGTACTTGCCCCACGTTTATCTCCGGTTGCGGTAGAATACACACTAGAGAGCAACGATTGGAAATCAATGCCATGATGTTTATAAAAACGAACATCCTCTGTAGCTACTAAGGCATCAATTAAATTCTGAGGAATTTCTTCATACTTAATAGGTGAACGGTTTTCACGGTAATACCTTCCAAGTAAACTACCATCGCTGGCATATACCTCAGAAGCTACTGTGTAAGAAGGGTTTTTTAGCTCAACAATGCTCGGTGAATAACCAAATAACCATAAAAAATTTATTTCGATTAATAAAAAGTAAATCGCAACAACTCTACAAACAAGATATAATAAACGTATCCATGCTTTATCCATACTGCAAATATATTAAATGCAAGGTATGCTTAACCCTGAAATTCAACTTTTCGGTGAGAACCGTCACAAAAAGGTTTATTAGACGAAGCACCACACCTACATAAAAAGAATTTCCCTGTTTTATAACTTTCATTTCCTTCTTTGTCTATTATTACACACTCACCGTTAAATTCTATGGGGCCATTTGCCAGCAACTTAAGTTTTACGGCATCATCAGACATAGTTTCTTCAGCTTTTGTCGTTTCATTTGTACTTACATTGTTAGCATAATATCCCAATGCTTTAGAGGGGCAATTATCAATCGCTGTTTTAATACTTTCGGTATCTCCACCTTCTAAGCTAATCCATGGGCGTTTACGCGGATCGAACACTTTAGTTAAATTAGTAAAACATTGGCGAGAGTGTATGCACTTTTCGGGTTCCCAAGTTACAGTAATCTCATTATTTGTGTATTTCTTCATCATGTGTGTCGAATAAATTTACATCTAATTTAAAAAATAAATCGTAGATATGTAATATTTCAAATCATGAAAAGAATAGTTAGAAACATGTTAATAGGTTTTGTGGCAGTAAGTATTCTGCTTACTAGTATAGCTACCTTAACATACATTAATATGAGCGATTTGGTAAATAGAGAAAATGTAAATACTAAATCGCTGAAAATTCTTAGAACAATAGAAGAAATACAATTCAATACTTTAGGGATAGAAACTGGTATGAGAGGATATTTAATAGTAGGCGACACTTCTTATTTACAACCCTATATAAACGGCAAAAATGAATTAGCAACAAATACAAATTTATTAATAAAATACAACGAAGGTTTTATTGATCAAAAGAATGAGGCAAAAGAACTTAAAGTTTACACAGATTTATTAGTGAGTGTAGCCGAAGAGTTGGTAAAAGACGAGTTTAATAACAATACAGATACCTTGAAACGCATTAAAATGCTGTATCAAACGAAACGATACATGGATGGTATTCGAAAAATTAGTAATGACATTGAACAAAAAGAGCGCAAAATATTATATAAAACAAATATCGAGAATATTGAAAAAGCACTTCTTACAAAATATGGATATTTTGCAACTGCAATATTAGCAATCACGATTTTAATTATTGTTTTTTTTTATCATCAGAAATGAATTGCATAAAAGAAAAATAGCAGAAAATAAGTTAGTTGAATCATCAAATAGAATATATGATTTATATAACAATGCACCCTGTGGTTACCATTCTGTTGGGAATGATAATATTATAATTGCGATGAATGAAATAGAGCTTAAATGGCTAGGATATACTAGAGAAGAGGTTATTGGCGTAAAAAGTATTTTTGATATTGTACATGAAAAAGATCATTTTAAACTAAACGATTTTATAAGTAAAGTAAAATTAGAGAGTGTAAGGTCTCTTAAAGATTTAGAGTTGTGTTATGTAAGAAAAGATGGTTCCAGTTTTGATGTAATGTTAAATAGTACAGTAAATTACGATAAAGCTGGCAAAAGTGTTAGCACAAGAACTGCTGTATTAGATATTACTGAGCTTAAAAAATCTCAAGAAAAAATTAAGCTTTTAAACGTTGAGCTAGAGCTAAACAATACTCAATTAAGTACTGCAAATTCTGAGTTAGAATCCTTTTCATATTCTGTATCTCATGATTTAAGAGCACCATTAAGAGCGATTGATGGATATTGTAGAATAATACTGGAAGACTATTATGAAACATTAGATGCAGAGGCAAAAAGAGTTTTCAATGTGATTTTAAGTAACTCTAAACGAATGGGAGTCTTAATTGACGATTTGTTGGATTTTTCTAGGGTAGGTAGAAAAGAAACTAGTGAGATTCTTGTGGATCACAATAAGCTATTAGATGAAATTTTAACAGAAATTGACATCCCAGCAAAGTATTCAATTAAAATTGATGTATTAGAAAATTCGCAAGCCGATAGGATGTTAATGAAGCAAGTATGGTATAACTATTTATCTAATTCCATTAAATATACTTCTAAAATAACGAAACCTTTTATACATATTTCTTCGTATAAAGAAAACAATGAATTAATATATTGTATAGAGGATAATGGAGTGGGTTTTGACGAAGCATACAAACACAAGTTATTTAATGTTTTTCAACGTTTACATCATAATGATGAATACGAAGGTACAGGGGTAGGCTTGGCAATTGTATATAAGATAATTAACAAACACAATGGCCGTGTTTGGGCAGAGTCTAAGCCTTTTGAAAAAACAAAGTTTTACTTTTCGATTCCTATTCAGTAACTTGAATAATATACTAACAATACAACTATGGACTTTGTTGAGATTTTACTAGTTGAAGATAATCTAAATGATGCTGAATTAACCATTCGTGCATTGAAAAAAAATAATCTGGCAAATAATTTATTTCATGTGAAAGACGGTGCTGAAGCATTAAATTTTATTTATTGCAAAGCAGAATATGCTCAAAGAAGCGGTAAAACCAAGCCAAAACTTATATTATTGGATTTAAAAATGCCAAAAATAGATGGAATGGAAGTGTTAAAAATACTAAAGTCGGATATTGAAACAAAACACATCCCAATTGTAATTTTAACTTCTTCTAAAGAAGAAAAAGATTTAATACTGAGTTATGAATTAGGAGCAAATAGTTTTATACAAAAACCTGTTGAATTTGAAAAGTTTGTAAAATCTAT
>JAGVEE010000040.1 GCA_020058405.1 Sphingobacteriales bacterium | reverse complement strand
CTCCATACTACACCCAAGCCATAGTTAGGAGTAAAGGCTTCGTTCTCTGTGTTGTTTACAATACTCGGCACTTTGCTAAAACCTGCACTTAAGTTAAAATTCAAATTAGATTTTATAATTTTTACGGGCATACCGTAAGAAATTAATGAGCTAACATTGTAATATCCATTTAAGTTTACAGGACTAGTTAATCTAGCACCCGCTACCATTGGTATGTTATTGTACACCGTATCTGTGGTTGCTACAAACGAATTATTACCTATGTAATTATTGGTAAAAGAGGTTCTAATAAACGCAAACATTGAAGTAGATTTTGCTGTGTTTACTTCAGAATACCTCACTACAAAAAAGTTCGAAAAATCTTGATTCAAATTCGCATTACCAATGCTTAATTGATTGGAGTTTGTGTTGTTTAATACTTCTTGTAACTGATCAACACTTGGAGCGTTGTTAGAGCTTCTGTAAAACATACGTATGTTACGCTTCGCATCAATTCTATACATCATCATTGCACTTGGCAATACAGAAGTAAAGTTTCTGTTCAAATCATATTCCGTTGGGAACTGCTGTTCATTTTTTAAGTTAGCCGATTGCACATTTGCACTCAACATTAACATCAATTTCTTTTTCTGAAAACGATAGCCTAAGCCAACAGATTGTGTGGTGTAGGTGCTTTTAAAAATATTTGTTAAGCTCGTATCGAAATCGCTGTAAGCATTGTCTATACTAGAAAATGAGTTAGTCGTTTTATCAGAATTGTTATAGTTTACATTGTAATTATAACTTAATGTTAAAGCGTGGTTGGTATCTATGGGTTCGGTATAAGTAATGTTAGAGTTTACCGCCATTCCTTGTTTATCCAAAACCGATTTCTGATCAATAGAATCGTTGAAACTTACATCGTTTGCCGAATAAAATTTATTTAATAAATAGCTAGATCCTTGTTGGTCTGTATATGTAGGAGTGATGTTTAAAGAAACGGTTCTGCCTTTCTTTTCAAAACTTCTTCTATATAATACTGGTAATGAAACATTGCTACCAGTTAAATCTGAAATCTGATTATTGGTACTTTGTGAACTCAATAAATTGTCTTGATTGTTAGTACCTATTATACTTGCAATACCTTCATTAAGTTGAAATGATAAACGAGGTTGCAGTGTAATACTATTAAACGTATCAATTTTATAATCGAGTTTTAAATTAAATCGATGATTCTGATTTTTACTGGTGCTAATATTATCTTCTAAATATTGTAAGTTTCTATCACTTCCTGTAATGTATTTTCGATCCGTAAGAGTGGCGCTGGTATTTTCAGTATAATTATAGAAATAGCTACCGCTTACTTCTGTTTTCTTACCCCATTTGTCGCTGTAATTTATACCAACAGCATGTGTAGTATTTATGCCATTTCTAGCACCAACTAAAAACTGACTCGCATCATTTCCTCCACCTCCTGGTCCGCCGCGCATACCACGCATTCCGCCGGCTTGCCCGCCCATTCTATTATTGCTGGCATTGGTTCCTACAACTCCGAGTAAATCTTCTTGCGCAAAATTTTGTTCGTTAATGTTATTGCTTTGGTATAAAATCGTAATTCTTCTTTTGTCTTTAAACTGGTTTAAGTTAAAACCAACTTTGTATTGTTCATCTAAATTCGCACCAGCAAAAGCTCTTCCAAATATTCCGTTTCTAAAACTTGGTTTGGTAATAATGTTTATGGTTTTCTGACTGTTTCCATCGTCGAAGCCAGTAAACTGAGCTTGGTCGCTGCGTTTGTCAAACACTTCAATTTTTTCTATTACTTCTGCAGGTAAATTTTTCAATACCGCATTTGGGTCGTCGCCAAAAAAGGGCTTTCCATCTACCAATATTTTTCGAACCTCTTCACCTTGTGCTTGCATTTTGCCATCGGTTACTACAACGCCAGGCATTTTAGTAAGTAAGTCTTCAGCATTTGCATCTGGGTTGGTTTTAAAGGCGTTTGCATTGTAAGTGCTGGTATCACCTTTTTGCACCGCAGCAATTGCTTTATCGGTTACGGTAACTTCTTTTATCTGGTCTGTCTTAGCTTTTAGGCTGATGTTTACTATAGAGTTGGGCTCTTCTGTTAGATTCACTCTTTTCATTCCATTTTGATAGCCTAAATAGCTAACACGTAAAATGTACATGCCTTTTTTGAGCTCTGTAAAGCTATAAGATCCGTTTTCGGCTGTAAGGCTGAACTTCTTAATGCTGGTATCGGGTATGTTCATTAACATCACTCGGGCACCAATAAGGGCCGCATTTCCGTCGGTTACAATTCCTTTAATACTAGCGTTTTGGGCAAAAGAACAATAAAAAAAGCCTATAAAGGCTATTAGGAGTAAGGTTTTCTTCACTATGGTTAAGCTGATTTTGGTAATTCGACAAAGATAGTGATAAAAGGTTTAATTGAATTACGAATTACGAATTACGAATGGGTGCTTTGCGAGCTTTGCGTGAAAAGGATATATATAAAGTTCACGCAAAGAGCGCAAAGAATATTCGCAAAGAGCGCAAAGTGTTAATTAGTTAATTTAACAAATACCGAGCTTTTGTTTTTAAAACGAAGCAAATATATACTTGGTTGGAGCTTACTTATATCAATAGAATTATTTTCAATGCTAACGCTTTGAACCAATTTGCCATCGAAGCTGTATATTTCAGCGATGCAGCCCTCGTAAATACTTTCGTCTTTTAGGTAAAGTGTATGATAAGCAGGGTTAGGGTACAATATTAATTGATTGGGCTTAGTGTTGTTCTTTATGCCCAATAATTTAGTTCCCAAGCCTTTCATAAAAATATCGTTGTCTATTTTGTTGGGCTCATAAACAATCCCATAAATATTAATAGAACCATCAGCATCGTAATTTATATTACTCACCAACGATTGGTTAAACAATGTATCCACTACGTTTAACAATAAGTTTCCTTGAAGGTCATATTCTCTTATCCCTACTTTGTAATTTGGGAGGGTAGTAGACAGTACAATTTTATTATTGTAAATAGACAGTAATTTTGTAAAGCTGTTGAGTAGTGATGCATTGTCGTCTGATTTAAAATACCTTATCCATTCTCTGTTACCATTCGTTACTTTTTGCAAGGCAAATCTGTACTTGTTTGAAGAATTATTATGTGTTTCGCTTGATAATATGTATAGGCTATTATGATGTTTAGTAATTAACGTATATTGAGTTGCAACAGAATTAGGAAAGGTGTCGTTTTTACTAAAATAATATTCTTCAACTACGTTCAGATTGGTATCGATGTTAAGCAAAAAATTATCGAATTCTGTTCCTAAAATATTGGGATTGTCTATTTCCGATTGAAATTGACCGGTATATACAATTTCATCCTGGCTTAACTTAATTTTTTTATAAATTCTTGGAGCAAAGCTTCGGTTTGCTGGTGTACGAAACGAAAGGTTTTTGTTTTTTGATGATATTAATTGGAATTGGTCGTTGTATTTTTTTAAGCTAATGCTAATGTTTCCAGCAGAGTCTGCATTAACATCAGCATTTATTATTTGATTGTTAAACAAGTTAAGGTATTCAGGAAATGATTTAGTTATACTTCTAATTAAAATCGAGTGAGAAATGCAGTTGTATTTTAAAAAATAGTAAGTTGGAGTTAAAATGTTTCTGTAATCGTTAATTAAGATATTTAAATCGTTTTGAAATAGTTCCGCATCAACAAATGCCGGGTTAATCACTGTATCATAGTAACTAAATTTTTCATTCCCATTTAAATCCAATACAGTAAAAAACAAATTAGTAATTTGCGAATTATTTTTCTCGGTGCTGCCTATAATATAAATCAATGAGTCTTTTAGGAAGCTCTGTTTTATTCCAAAATATTTATGTTCCGTAGAGTTGTTTGGAATAAATCTTTTTCTGGAAATTAATTCTCCTGTGCGATCAGTTTTTAGAACAGAAATTAAATTATCACCGTTCATATTACCGCCCGAATAAACTTCCTCTATGGCAATAATATATGTAGAACTAGAGCTTTTCAGCGTTTGTATGTCACTTGCTTCTGTAGAAAGTGTATCGTATATTTTCGAATAACTTTGAGCAAAGCCAAAGCATGTAAGTAATAATAGAACTATTAAAAGAATGGAGCTTTTCAATATTCAATTTTTATTTGTTGCCAAATTACTGAAAATGAAAATGGATAAAAAATTCTTTTAAATTAAGAGGCTTGTTTATGAATTACGAATTACGAATTACGAATTAGGCAGCTCAGTCGCATAATTCGTAATTCGTAATTCGTAATTTGTAATTCATAATTCACAACTCATCAAGCCGGATCCAACTGTCGTAAGTCCACCGGTACCACTCTCGAAACTCCTTGCTCTACCATTGTTACTCCGTAAACCACGTCGGTACTTGCAATAGTACGTTTGTTGTGGGTAACAATAATAAATTGCGATTGGTCTGAGAACTTGCGAATAATTTTATTGAACTTATCAATGTTCGTATCATCTAATGGTGCATCCACCTCATCGAAAATACAGAACGGTGCTGGTTTCAATAAATATAAGGAGAAGAGAATAGCAGTAGCCGTAAGCGTTTTCTCCCCTCCAGAAAGTTGATTAATAGTTAATGGTCTTTTGCCTTTTGGCTTCGCAATAATATCAATGTCAGATTCCAATGGATCTTCAGGATTTGTTAAAATTAAATCGCATGAATCTTCTTCGTTAAACAATGATCTAAATACAATAATAAAGTTGTCGCGAATTTGCGTAAAGGCCTCCATAAATTTCTCCTTCGCAGTATCGTCAATCTCTTTAATGGTATCTAACAATGATGCCTTCGCGTTTAACAAATCGTTTTTCTGTTCTTGTATAAACGTGTATCGTTTGTTCATCTCGTCATACGCTTCCATCGCCATCGGATTTATTGGTCCGTAGTTGTCGATTTGATTGCGTAATTTTTCTGTTTTTACACGAAGCTGATCTTCGTTTTCATCTTCCGGAATTTCTACGTCTTGCAATTCATCAATATCAACCGAGAACTCTACAGATAAACGCTCTTTCAGAGAAGTTAACTCCATACGCAATTCTGTTTTACGATCGCGTAATTGATTAAATATTTGCTCCGCTTGTTCTTTACGTACACGTACTTCTCTCAAGTTTTCTTCGAGCTCGGTAATTTTATTTCTAGACTGGTAGTAATCTTGCTCCACTTCTTGTGTAGCTTTTTCCATCGCATCTTTCTCTTCATACATCGCTACTAATTCGGTATCAGAATTATCATGCGTAGTCATAATTTCATTAATGCCTTGCATAGCTGCATCGTATTCGCGTTGGTTAATAGCGATGCGCTCTTGAAGCATTTTTAAATTATTGTTTTTGTACTCAATTTCTTTTTCTAATTGCGATACTTTATTTTGTTGTTGATGGAATTGAAT
>JAGVEE010000186.1 GCA_020058405.1 Sphingobacteriales bacterium | reverse complement strand
TACCTAAAAAAAGGTGAATTGGTAATGTATGATGATACTCGTTTAGTTATTGATGCTTATTTAAAAGACAATAAAACAATCGAGCAAAAAGATGAAAACTTCGACCCAACTAAAGCGAAGATATTAAACATTGAATTAGACTCTACCGAATTATTAAAAGGAAATATTAAAGTTACGGTAGAATACAATTGGCCACTAGATGTAAATCCAAATGTTGGTATTACATTCTCTACAATGTTTGGTGCAATTATTTACGGCACTAATTTTAGCCTACACCATAACGAAAGTTTAGATGTCCATGTAAAACATGGAATAGCTACTTTTTATGTAGACAATATTCCATTTCATTCTGGATCCTATAACCTCACCGTATATTTAGGAGATGGTTATCATAATTTAGATATTAAGTTTGATGCCTTAACTTTTGATTTTATTTCAAATTCTGGAATCATCAATCCATATAGCCATCAAATTATTGGCCCTTTAAATCTCCCAGCACGTTGGGAACTAAAACCAGTAAATTAACATGTTAGTATCCGTTATTATTCCTGCTTATAATTCATCAAAAACAATTGAAAAAACATTACAATCTGTTTTTGAACAAGATTATAAATCTATTGAAATTATTGTAGTAAATGATGGTTCCACAGATAATACGGAGCAAGTGTTAAGCCAATACTTTGATAAAATTAAATATATACACCAAGCAAATGCAGGTGTAAGTGTGGCGAGGAATACTGGCTATAGTGTAGCCGAAGGCGAATACATTCAATATTTAGATTCGGATGATTTATTAGCAAAAGGTAAAATATCAATACAAATAGAAGCATTAAAAAATAATAATGCTGAGGTAGCTTATGGCGATTGGATTAAATTTACAGAATCTGAACATGTATTTAAAGAACTAGAAATTGTAAGTAGGGAAATACAAGGCAGAGCTGAAATAGAATTAATAACAGATTTTTGGGTGCCATTAGCTGCACTATTATATAAAAGAACAATTACCGAAAAAATAGGTTCATGGAATCTAAAACTCCCAATTATACAAGATGCAAGGTATGCTTTAGATGCAGCATTAAATAAAGCTGTATTCCTTTACACCCCTAGTGTGGTGGCTTATTACAGGGCGCATGATTCTGGTTCTTTATCTACTAAAAACAAATTAGGATTTATGCTAGATTGTTTTGAAAATGCTAAACAAATTGATACAATTTGGAGAAAAGATTATAATGCTGATGTTGAAAAAAAGAATGCAATCATACAAGTATTAAGATTTTGTGTAACAGAGTTTTCTACACACGATAAAATTAAACATAAAGAAGCTATCGATTATATTTTAGATATCGAGCCTAATTATGTACCCGAAAATTCTAGAGGAATGCGAGCAATGAGTAAATTAATAGGATATAGAAATGCAGAACGAATAGCATCTATAAAAAGAAAACTAAGTTGAAAATAGTTTTAGCTACAGAATATTTTTATCCAATTAGTAAAGGCGGAACAGAAATGTACGTGTATCAATTAGCTAAAGAATTGATAAATAACGGACATGACTGTGTTGTAATTAGTTTGTCAAATGAATTTAAAGAAGATATTTACGAGGGTATACAAATTTTCTATATTCCATTTATAAACGGGGATCATTTAGAATCAGAAGTACCAGAGAATTTACATGCATTAATTTCTGTGCTCGATAAAATCAATCCCCAGATAGTTCATTTGCATTCCTTAAGCCCTTCATTAGGTGTTAATCATTTGGTACATCTGCACTTAATTGGTTATATAACATTTTTTACTGCACACCTTCCAAGTTTTACATGTGCTCGAGGTGATTTATTGTACAATGGCAAAGAAATCTGTGATGGAGAAATTATATACGATAGGTGTATGAATTGTATACTGAATTCAAAAGGTAAAAAAAATAAATTAAGCAATAGCTTGATTACATTAGCATCAAAGAATAAATATATTCAGAACTTATTTCCGACATTGGCAATCATTCAAAATAAAATCAACTCTGTAGAATTAGTTAAAAAATATATTGATGAAATTATTGTAGTTAGTGGTTGGCAAAATGAAGTCTTGCTTTTGAATAAATTCAATTCAAGTAATTTAGCCGTTTGCAGACAAGCAATTGATAAAGACATTATATTATACGAAAAGAAAAATCCGATTAGGGCTAAACTGAAAATTGGATATATAGGCAGGATTGTACCCGAAAAAGGGATTGATGTATTGTTAGATTGTTTGAAAGAAGTTGATAATGATATATTTGAATTGTACGTTGCAGCAATTAAAACAGAAAATCATTTAAATTATTACCATGCGAATAAGAAGCTTGCATTAAATTTAAATTCAGTTTGGAAAGAAAATTTAAACTCTGCAGATGTTTTAAATTTTATTGATGAAATTGATTTGTTGGTAGTGCCATCGGTATGGTTAGAAACAGGCCCTTATGTTATATATGAAGCACTTGCTAGAAAAGTACCTGTATTGGCTTTTAAAAAAGGAGGATCTGTGGAGTTAATAAAGAACGGAGTTGATAGCATCTTAGTAGAATCTGTTCAAGATTTTAAAATCCAACTTATCGAATTAATTAAAAACTCTAATAAAGTATTAGAACTTTCCACAAATATTAATATGCAAAGAACTACCCAAATGTTATATAATGAGATGGAAACTTTATATCTAAAACATGCTCACTAAAATATTGCAATGAAAATTTTAATAACTGCAGATCCATACATTCCTGTTCCACCTAAATTATACGGTGGTATAGAACGAGTATTGGATATGCTTATTAATGAATATGTAAAATCTGGTCACGAGGTAACTTTAATTGCTCATCCAGATTCTATACCCAATCCATCCAGTAGATTTATACCTTATCAATCTAAAGAAGAATCGATACTAAAAAATAGTTTCTTAATTGCTAAAACACATTTCAAATATAAATTTGATGTAATACACAGTTTCAGCAGATTGTTATATCTATTGCCTCTATTGCCTTTGAGTGTGCCAAAAATAATGTCGTACCAAAGAGAGCCAACTATTTCGCAAATAAAAAAATCAGTATTATTAGCAAAAAAAAATAGTTTAGTGTTTACTGGTTGCAGTAATTACATAAGTAATCAAATAAAACCATTTGCTACATCTTATACAGTTTATAATGGGGTGCCAATAGATTTATTTAAATTTAATGATACAGTACACCAAGATGCACCGCTAGTTTTTTTAGGTAGGATTGAGGAAATTAAAGGAACACATATTGCAATTGAGTTGGCATTAAAAACCAACAATAAGTTAATAATTGCAGGAAATATTCCAACAGAGTATCAAGCGTATTTTGATGAAAAAGTTAAGCCTTTTTTGAATGAACAAATTCAATACATTGGTCCGGTAAATGATGTTCAGAAAAATATACTCTTACAAAATGCGAAAGCTTTTTTAATGCCGATACTATGGAACGAACCATTTGGCATTGTAATGGCAGAAGCATTGGCCTGTGGAACACCAGTAATTGGTTTTAATAGAGGTTCGGTACCAGAAGTAGTTGAGAATGCAAAAACTGGTTTTGTTTGTAATGATGTAAATGAAATGATTGATGCGATAAACAAAGTACACACCCTATCAAGATTAAATGCTCGAGAAGCTGCTGTAAGTAGGTTCAGTGATAAAGTTATCAGTACAAATTATTTAGAATTATATAAATCACTAAAACATGATCTCTCCATTTAGCTTAGTTAAAAAATTAATCCCGCAATCAACAATTGAGAGATTAAAATTCCAGTATAATGTTCCGGATATGTACTGGAGTTTAAAAAATTTACATAATAATGGATTTAACCCAAAGCAGGTGTTAGATATTGGAGCATTTGAGGGAGAATGGACTAAAATGGCTAGCAGCATTTTTACAGAGGCAAGTTTTTTAATGTTTGAAGCCCAAGAATCAAAACAAAATATGCTTGCTAAATTACAGTCGGCTACTATTGACCATCACATCGGCCTTTTAGGTCCTGAAATAAATTCAAAATCTAAATTCTATGTAAATGAAACAGTGAGCTCTGCATTACCTGAATCTGCAAAAGAGGGACAAAAATATATTGAAGTGCCCATGTTTACGGTTGATGAAGTATTGAAATCAAAAGGAATTGCAAAAGCAGATTTTATGAAGCTTGACGTGCAAGGTTTTGAGTTAGAAGTATTGAAGGGTGCAAAAATAACATTACAGAATGCAGAAGTTGTATTGATGGAAGTTTCCTTAATAGAGATAAATAAAGGTGCACCTTTAATTTATGAAGTAATGAAATTTATGGATGAACATAATTTTATTTGTTATGATATATGTAGTATAGTAAGACGCCCCTTAGATAAAGCATTGTGGCAAACTGATTTGATTTTTGTAAAAAACAATTCAAATTTAATAGCATCAAGGAAGTATGAATAATAAACTAACTTTCTTAAGTATAGTAACTTATAAGTGTACCTTTTGTAATTCAATTCATTGAATAAGATAAAAATTACAGTTTCAAATCCAGGGTATGGACCTCATATTCGACAAACTCTTTTGGCTTATAAAGAGGCTGATATGTTGGATTGTTTTTACACTACTTTCTTAATACCTAATAATTATTTTACAAGGTTATTGAGTAAGAAGTATAATGGGATAAAGTCGAAACAATTAAATTTAATTCCTAAGAATAAACTTAAAAAGTTGCAATTTCCCGAATTAGCTAGATTATTAGCTTCAAAAATTTTATCTAGTGGTACTACAGACAAAATATGGGAATGGTCTGAGCTTTACTTTGACCGCTGGGTAGCAAATAAAATTGATACCAAAACTAATGTTTTTCATGGATATGAGCATGCTTGTTTATACTCATTAGAGAAATGTATTAAGCATAATATTTTTTCAGTT
>JAGVEE010000366.1 GCA_020058405.1 Sphingobacteriales bacterium | reverse complement strand
GCTTAATAAGGGTAGGGTACCATGTATTTACAGATTGTGCTGTAAAATAAGCTCCACTAGAGCCTATGATTATGCAAATTATAACATATAGTAATAAATGTAAGGTAGAATTAAGCTTCATAATTTCTTGCTTTAACAGGTATTTTTACAGTAAATGTTGCGCCATTACCTGGTTCACTTTTTACTTTAATATTGCCATGGTGATTAAATATAATAGTTTGGCTGGCGGTTAAGCCAATGCCGAAACCTTTTGTTTTGTTTGTGTAAAATGGTTCGAATAATCGTTGCTGATTCTCAATAGAAATTCCAACTCCGTTATCAATAATTTCAAATGATAATTCTTCTTTTTCTAAAGCTGAATTTACTACCAGTTTCCCATCTGTTGATTCCATTGCTTCAATTGCATTTAAAATGATATTTAGAATAGCAATTTTCATCTTTTCTATGTCAATTTCAATCTCAACATCTAAAGATATGTTAAGTTCTAGTTTTATATTTTTTAACTTCAATCTGTCTTTGGCAGCCTCAACACAAGTCAGTATAAATAGCCTTGATGAAATTTTGTTGAAGTCTAATTCGGTTAATTTAGATGCATTCATCACTTCAGAAATTAATTCATTGATTCTTAATGTATTTCTTTGAAGTATGTCGATGTATAAATCTGTAGCCTCATTATTTTTAATTTCGTCTTTTAATTGCTCTACAGATAGAAGGATATTGGTAAGAGGATTCCTAATTTCATGTGTCATTAATCGTGCAAATTTATTGGCAGATTGTATTTTTTGATAATTCAAAATAGCCTCTTGTCCCAGAATCTGATCGGTAATGTCCATAAAGGTTACAGCAATACTATCTGCAAATTTTGTTGCATAAATATCGAAATGGATGTTAGTTCTATCTGAATAAATAGTGAATCGATTTGGTTCTCCTGTATCATAAACGTTTTTATACTTATCAAATAAATAGCTTCCTGTTGGGAGTATTTCAAAAAATGAATTATTCATTAAATGTTCAATGGAATACCCCATATCTATTAAGGCTTTATTATTTGCCATGGTCCATTTGAAATCGATAACTTCATTATTTGTGTTTTTAATAGGAATCATAGACATAATACCATTTAAGGAGGCATCTAATACACCAACTAACGTATTTTGAATTTCTTCATTAGATTTTAATTGTACATCTAATTCTTCAGATACTTTACTTTCATTTTTATAAGTATCAATATAATTAATGGTAAGCCCTATAAATGGTACGAAGTAAGAAATAGATTTTAATATTTGTGCTGAGAAAAAATGATAATCGTAAAGCTCTATTGATCCAAATGCCATGTGTAATTGAGCAATTATGGATGGAATTAAACTTAGTATTAAAGTTTGAGAGAAGGTGTTTTTATTTTGCTTGTAAAATTTTGGGAATACAAAAAAACCAGCAATTAAATATAAAGCTAAAGGAATTAAATCATAAGGGTGAGATATAAAAGCATTAGGGTACACCATTTTAGGTGTGATCATAGATTTATCTGTAATAATTAATACTGCATTTACAGAAAGCAATAAAAATATTATCCCAATAAATCCGATGAAATAACGCTCACTTTTATATTCTTCAATAAAAGTGTCTTTTCGTTGAAGTAAAAATATACTTACACCGAACATCAAAATTAATGCGTGGAATACTCTTGAAAATAACCAGGTAAATGAACTGATGTTAATATCACTTAATTGGTAATTAATAATTTGATCGGCACTAATAATATGCACTAAATCGAGCATACCTGCGCAGAATAATGCTATTCCTACTATTGGGGTACTTGCATTTTTCTTAATAAAATAATCTACAAAAGAGAGTATTGTGGTAACGAAAGCAATAGTGATAGAAAAACTTACAATAAAGGTATGTATAAATTTACCTTTTAAAAGTGGCGTAAGAATTTCATTAGAGGCTAATTCATTTATAGTTTTAACATCACTTAAATTTATAAATTTATTTGAATAGGTAAAGTCTAAACCCAACAAGTAAAGGATGAATGGAATACTACAAATAAAAGTAGTAATCAAAAAATACAGTGGGGTTATCCCGTATTTATTCACTCTCGTCATTGCCCGGCTTATTTAAATTATAAGACTTCATTTTATTATACAAAGTTTTTCTATCAATATTTAGCATTTTTGCTGCTTTAGTTTTATTGAATTCCACTTTGCGTAATACGTTATAAATAGTTTCCATTTCGGCCTCCGCTGCAGCATTTCTTAAGCTAATATCTTTAGGTTTTTTTTCTATTTTTTTATCCTCTGAAAATGATAATTGCATGTTATTTACAATTTCTTGTGGTAAGCTTTTGCTTTCAATAAAGTTGCCAGAACTTAATAAACATGCACGTTTAATTACGTTATTAAGTTCTCTTAAATTACCAGGCCATTGGTAGGTATTAAAACTATTTAACACTTCCTCATCAAACCCAATTATATTTTTTTGTAATTCTTTATTTGCTATGTCTAAGAAATAATTTGCAAATAAAAGGATGTCTTTGTCACGTTCACGAAGAGGAGCGAGGTTAATACCAAATTGATTAAAACGATGGTATAAATCTTCGCGAAACCTACCAGCTTTTACAGCGTCTAATAAGTTTTCGTTAGAAGCAACAATAATTCGCACATCGATAGGAATTTCTGTATTCCCGCCAATTTTTTTTAGTTTTTGCTCTTGTACTACTCTCAATAATAGGGTTTGAGTATCATAAGGTAAATTACCTATTTCATCCAAAAATAAAGTTCCATTATTCGCAAGCTCAAATAATCCTGTTTTACTATATAGCGCACCCGTAAAGGAGCCCTTTTCATGCCCGAATAATTCTGAGCCAGCAAGTTCTTTAGAAATAGCACCACAATCTAAAGCCACAAATGCAGCATCGGCTCTCTTACTACGTTCGTGAATTGTTCTTGCCACAGATTCTTTGCCAGTACCCGTTTCGCCATATATAATTACACTATATGGAGTTGGGGCAACTAAATCTATTTGTTTATATAGCTCTTTGGATTGTTTGCTAGTACCAACGATGTACTCTGAATTATTTTTTTTATAATTTGATTTTACATTGCCTACATCAGTTGATATGTTAATTTCAGAATTTAGTGCTTTTTTAATACTCACTAACAATTCATCTGGTAATACCGGTTTTGTTAAATAGTCATACACTCCCATTTTAATAACTTTAACAGCTACTTTAATGTCGGAGTACCCAGTTATCATTAGTATTTTCACATTTTTGTTTAATGCTTTAATATTATTAATGAGTTCTATACCATCCATATCACCTAAACGAAAATCGCAGATGCAGAGATCGTAAGTATCTTCCTTAAGCATCTCTATAGCAGTATTACCTTTATGTGCATATTTTACATCGTAATCATTTTTTTGTAAAAACTTTCCGAGCAATGTGCACATATCAACATCATCATCTGCTATAAGAATTTTGTGTTTACTATCCATTATTTTGTTGTTGTTGTTCAATCTGAATTTTCTGCAGTTTTATTTTCACTTCTCTATGTTCCACAAAAATTGCATTCATCTTTGGAACAATTCCTTTGCCGGCATGTAAGGAGTACATATGAGTAAATTCCGCACCAAAATAAATGATAATAGCTGAGTAATATATCCAAAGTAAAATGATAACTAATGATGCTGCAGCACCATACGTGCTTCCTAAACTAATATATCCTAAATAAAATCCAATGCCCCATTTACCTATTAAAAATAGGATGCTTGTAAAGATGGAGCCTATTAAGGCATCTTTCCAATGTATTACGGCATCTGGTAATACTTTAAATATAACCCAAAATAATAAAGTCAAAATAATAAATATAAATACTGAATTCGCAGAATTAGCAAATTCGGTTGGGAAAAACGGGAACAAATCGTTTATTCTATTACTAAATCCTGTAATTATACTGTTTACGGCTAAACTGATTATTAATATGAGACCCATGCCAACTAATATTAAAAATGACAACATCCTGTTAAAAAGATATTTTAAAATGCCCCTCCTTGGTTTGGGTTTAAT
>JAGVEE010000021.1 GCA_020058405.1 Sphingobacteriales bacterium | reverse complement strand
TTCATGTTTTAGTTAGAGCACCAGGACACGTTGCTGATTATATTATTGTGCCGTTAGCTATACTAATGTTTATTTTCTCCCTCAGAAAGCCCCAAAACTCTGTAGCAGCACCTTAAAGCCGATAGCAATATCTTAACCCCCCATTTCATTAATTACATTCCTGAGGGATATTCTATAACCCAACAATTCCCCGGCCCATTTTCAAAGCAAGTGCACCACTGATGTAAATTGCATCGATTGAAATTATACTCTTGTATGATTTTTGGTTTAGAGCAGGTTAATAAGATTTACCGTAGCGTTTCAGCTTGTTGATCAGGTTAATGCTGCTGTTTGCAATTCAGGAAGAGGTTAGCCGCGTATTTAGATTATAATTTCGTTCAACAAAATGAAAGGACAATCATGTATACGCAACTTACCAAGGATGAACGTTACTACATTGAGCTCAGAAAAGCAAATGTTTGTGGTCTTTCCGGTCGTCAATTAGCTCGAGAAATGGGACGTAGCCACACTACAATTAACCGTGAATTAAAGAGGAATACCGACCCAAGTTTTGGTTTTTATTCTGGGTTAAGAGCAAATAATTTAGCGCTAGAAGTCAGGACTACAGTTGCCCGTAAACCATTATTAATGCAAACAATTGCTGATACAACCAAAGCATTTATTATTGAATCGCTGCAAGAAAAGACATCTCCAGAGCAAATATGTGGTCGACTTAAAGTTAAACATGGGATTAGAATAAGTACTACAACATTATATCGCTATATTGATGAAGATAAAAAGAATGGCGGTCAATTATATAAAAACTTAATGCATAGCAAGAAGAAATATAAACGTAAAGCTAATAAAGACAATGCACCTGCAGCAAAGAATAAAAAGAATATAGCAGAACGTCCTGCAGTGGCAAATTTAAAACAAGAACCTGGTCATTGGGAGTTTGATACAATATATGGGTTAAAGCAGAAATCATATTTACTCACGCTGACTGATAAAGCAAGTAAGTTTGAGATTATTAGGAAAATACCTAATAAAGAAGCAGCTACAGTATTGGCGGCAATGCGTGATATAGTAGCCACCTCACTGTTACCATTTAAAACGATAACTTCAGACAATGGAACTGAGTTTGCAGCGCATGAAGCAATAGCAGAATTAACAAAAGCATCTTTTTATTTTGCTGATCCATATAGCTCTTGGCAACGTGGATTAAATGAGCATCAAAATGGGTTAATTCGTGTATTTTTTCCAAAAGGATTCGACTTCAGAACTATTGATGATTCTGATGTTAAAAAAGTGGAGAATAATTTAAATAATAGACCAAGAAAGGCTCTTGGGTTCTTAACCCCGGCCGAAGTTATGTTTAATTACGTGGTTCATGGGCAGGTGGTGCACTTGCATTGTTAATTGGCGAATATAATACAACAATGCTTGATAATAGATGGGTGCAATTAAAATTTTGGTTTGAAATTGATTCATTCAACAACTGGTAAACTACGATAAAAGGAAATAAAATGGATCAATTAAAAGTAATACTTATCCCAATACTTGCATGTTGGATCTTCACCTTAACTGGATGTGGGAGTGGTGGCGGTAGTGCGACGCATACTCCAACAGCAGTGGGAGTGACAATGAACTCAGAAAATGGTGGAGTTTCAGATGGTGCAACAAATGTATCATTAACGCCAGGTTTTGTTTTGTCATTTAATGCGCCAATGAATCTTGGTACAATTAATACAAATACCATTATTTTGTCGACATCTCAAACAGTAACAAATGGATTAAAATCAAATTCAAATGCCAATATTACTATTACTAATGTAATACCTAATCAAGATAATACTATTTTTTCATTTTCTTTATCCGCTCCATTATCAAATAATACTAAATATTTTATGACTGTTAGGGATGCTGTAACCACTACAGGAATCAGTGTGACAGGTCAATTTAATTTTACCACTGGTGATTTTATTGCGCCAACCGTTAGTATCATAACGCCCTCTAACAACGAAATTGGTGTATCACTTAGCCCCAGTATTCAATTGCAATTTAGCAAAGTAGTACAAAATGTAAATGCAGATACAGTTACATTACATAAAGGTGGTGAAAGTGGAACTACTGTAGCATCAGAACAAGTTATGGCTGGAGATAATAATACATTTACTTTTAGCCCATCCTCACCATTAGAATCGCAAACACTTTATTTTGTGGTAGTTGAAAGTGGAATTACTGATACCGAAATTAATAAGAACCCACTACGTCGAACTATTTTTTACTTTACCACTGGTGATTCTATAACAGGAGATTTGTTTGGTAAAAATGTAACAATCTGTTCCCCGAATAATTATACACAATGTAACAACATCCAACAGAATCATAATGAATTTGATGCCAATACAGGACAGGTTTATTTATTTAAACATGGTACATACAGCAATTTAAAAATTAATGTTGGATATTACACGCAAATATTGGGATTAGGCGAACAGCCAAGCGATGTAGAATTACAGGGAACAGTTGGGAGCACAAATGAAGTTAACGGTAAAGCTACAACAAATTTTTGGCGAGGTATTGAAAACCTACAACTTATGGTTGTAGGTCGCAACCTATATT
>JAGVEE010000352.1 GCA_020058405.1 Sphingobacteriales bacterium | reverse complement strand
TTTTTGTTGCTCTGTTTTTTTCAGAAGTCTTTTTTTTCTTCTTTCGTCTCTACGATCTTTTCTGTTTTCTTTTAACTCTTTTGTAAAATTTTTAAAATCGTAATACCTGTCTGCTTGGAAACGTAATTCTTTCTCCATTCGTTCATTTAATCCTACACTCTCTTTCATTCCTTTTAATAAGCTTTTCCAAATAAACGAGAAGAAACTCCATTGTTCCTTTTTATACATTACAAATTTTGACTTTATCAATTTGCCATTCGATCTTGGATTTGCATCTTCTAAAACCATATGGTTGGCAAGCATCGTTAAAAATCCGTGTTTCTTTAATTTATTATCTTCATCATCAACTTCCAATATCTTAACACGTAAATTATTATACATCATGCTGATGTTACTATTCATCATTTTTTTATCGCCATTTAACACAAATTTCAATGTTCGTAAATTGCAATTCGAAATTTCCATGTGCACCAGCTCTGCTAATATTGGACTTACATCTTGTAAATTATAATTGGATATCACTCCTTTTACATAAAACGGTTTCAGTGGATGTAAATAATCTAGCACTAACTCAAAACTCGATTTTGCTTTGCCGTTAAAATTTGATTTTAAATTTATTTTCACGTATTGGTCTTTACGTAATTCAACCGTGTCATTAGAAAAATTTTGTATCTGTCCGTTTATATCTTCAAACGTAATGTTCCATCTGTACTTGGTTTTTAAATCCAGTTCTGCATAACGTATTTTTGAATTAACTAAATTTACTTTATCAAAATGAAACGGAATTCTGATGTCGTACACCAATTCCGAAGGAAATCTAATTCGTTTTTTAGGATTGTCTGGAAACAAATTGTTCCTGAAAATATTACTCTCTAGTTTTTGAATGTCAATTTTTGCTCCATATAATTTTTGCTCAAAAAATAATTTTTTGAAATTTACTTTTTGCAAATTAGCTTCCTTAATGTATAGCTCTATTCTGGTTTTTTTAAATCCATAAAAATCTTTGTAATGCTCTTCATCAAACTTAGGTACAACTTTAAAATTATAAACTTGTATTGATGAGGTAGCAGTGCTTGCTACTACTTCCTCTATTTGCATAGAATTTACACTGTCTCTAAACGGATGTGTAAAATTTTTCATCGAAATTTTTATGTCATCAGAATAAAATGGTCTGCTCGTATCTGTTTGAGAAAGTGAATCGATAAATAAATTTCGAACTTTAAAAAACGATAAATAAATTTTTTTTGATTTTTGTTTTCCAACACTGTCGGCAATAAACTCAAAATTTATACTTTTTAAATTTATTTGATTAATTTTTAAATGTTTTAGCTGCTCTTTTATTAAATCATACGGATTTCTAAACAAAGATGTATCATCTACTCCTTTTTTATACGATAAATCATTTATCACTTTTACATGCGGATTGTTTACAGATATATCATTTATCTCTAGCTCGCTATTATTATATAAACTCAGAATGTTTATGCCTTGTACTCTGGCACGATCTATTGATAACTCAAATAAATAGGCAGGTTGGTCTTTGTTTTTTTTCAATTCCGCGTACACCTTAAGGTCTGGTGTAAGTTTTATGTTTTTCAAACTAAAACTACCCAAGAAAACATTAAAACCTATGTCCTCAAAATCGATTCGGTATAATTTATTCGTTGATTTATAGAAAGAATCTTTAATAGAGCTGCTGATGATGGGTTCCCAATAATTAAGAATTATATATGCAGCTGCAATTAAAACTCCTATAAATGAAGCTATTACAATCAATATTTTCTTCCAAAATGGTCTTTTTGCTCTTGTAGACATCTTGCTAATTTATGAAATCAAATCTGTAATGATAAAAATGCTGACAAATTTTCAGAAATTTCCTAATTTTGCAGACTAGTTTTATTATGTTAGATCAGATTTCAGAGAAATATCACGATGAAAGTCGTCAGGGTGAGGCACTTATGATTGAGAGCCCATTAGCAGCTCATAATGGTAGAAAATTGTTTATTGAAAGCTATGGCTGTCAGATGAATTTTGCCGATTCTGAGGTGGTAGCATCCATTATGCTCGAAATGGGTTTCCAAACTACCAACGATTTCAACGATGCCGATGTAATATTTATAAATACCTGTTCGATTAGAGAAAATGCCGAGCAACGCGTTCGTAAACGTTTAACAGATTTTAAAGCGGCCAAGAAAAACAAACCCGGAATGATAGTGGGAGTGTTAGGCTGCATGGCTGAGCGTTTAAAAGCAAAATTTTTAGAAGAAGAGAAATTGGTTGATGTAGTGGTTGGCCCAGATGCTTACCGCGATTTACCAAAACTTATACAATCTGCAGATGAAGGTACAAAATCAGTAAACGTACTTTTATCTAGAGATGAAACCTATGGCGACATCAGCCCAATTCGATTAAACTCTAATGGTGTAAGCGGATTTATTTCTATTACTCGTGGTTGCGACAATATGTGCTCTTTCTGCGTAGTACCATTTACACGTGGCAGAGAGAGAAGCAGAGATGCTCATTCTATTGTTAACGAAGCAAAAGATTTATTCGACAATGGATTTAGAGAAGTAGTATTACTTGGCCAAAATGTGGATTCCTACCATTGGAAAAATGAAGAAGAAACGGAACAAGTAAATTTTGCTCAACTTTTAGCAATGGTAGCAAATGTACATCCAGCATTACGAGTGCGTTTCTCTACCTCGCATCCAAAAGATTTAACCGATGAGGTTTTACATACTATGGCCAAAACAGCTAATATTTGTAAAAACATTCATTTACCCGTTCAATCTGGAAATTCTAGAGTTTTAGAATTGATGAACAGAACATATACTAGAGAGTGGTACATTAACAGAATTGAAGCAATCCGCAACATTATTCCAGAATGCGCAATTTCTACAGATATTATTGCAGGCTTTTGTTCCGAAACGGAAGAAGAACATCAAGAAACTATTAGCTTAATGAATCTAGTGCGTTTTGAATATGCATATATGTTTACCTATTCTGAAAGACCTGGTACACCTGCTGCTAAAAAATTAAAAGACGATGTTCCCGAAGAAATAAAAAGTAAACGCTTAGCAGAAATTGTTCAACTACAAAGAGAACATGCTTTAGGAAGAATGAACAACCAAGTAGGAAAAACAAATCAAGTATTGATAGACGGTTTTTCTAAAAAATCCGAAAATGATTTTGCAGGAAGAACCGATCAAAATTTAGTAGTGGTATTTCCGGTTGATAAAAGATTTAAAAAAGGTGATTATGTAAATGTGCTTATTGAAAAATGTACATCGGCAACACTGTTAGGTAAAATTGTTAATTAATTAAAATCCTAAAAAAATGGATTTACAAGAAATAAAAAACAGGTTTTCTATTATCGGAAATTCTGCATTGC
Organism: Sphingobacteriales bacterium; assembly: GCA_020058405.1. Lineage (GTDB taxonomy): Bacteria > Bacteroidota > Bacteroidia > Sphingobacteriales > Sphingobacteriaceae > CAJBVG01. The sequence continues at coordinate 200 of JAGVEE010000352.1, read as the reverse complement.
TAAACCGAGCAATTGATATTGCACGACAAGTAGCGCCTACAGATATTTCGGTATTAATAACCGGAGAGAGTGGTAGTGGAAAGGAAGTGTTCTCGCAAATAATACATCAGTTAAGTGCCCGTAAACACGGACCATTTATTGCCGTAAACTGTGGCGCAATACCAGAGGGTACTATTGATTCTGAATTATTCGGACATGAG
>JAGVEE010000372.1 GCA_020058405.1 Sphingobacteriales bacterium | reverse complement strand
TGTTTATTTGTTTATAATTTTATTAAAATAATAGAAGAAGATTAAATAAAAGTATTACATTTGCATCAAATTACACCGTTGCGGAGGTTGTAATTATAACTAGACACTTAGCGTTTAGGGGGGATAGACCGCAATCTTGAACTCCGAAACGCTTTTTTTATTTAAAAACTAAACATTATGAAAACAGAAATTAATACATAATCTGTGTGTAGTTGGTTTTATTAATAAGAATAGCTGATGTATAGAATATTGAATCTCGAAAGAAACAACTCAATAGCATATATTAATTAAACCAACACGGTAAAACATAAGTCCTGTGAATTGTATTCAAGTTATGTCTGTATATTGAAATATAGGATGCAGATACAACTCTAAAATTGCAAACAGCGATGTTTGATGTGGTGTTTAATGTGAGAATTGAAATCAGGGATATACATAAGACATTCTGCTTATGCACCACAAATGACCTCAACACTTACCTATCAATAGGTGGAGTGTTTAATTTTAAAAAAATAAAAAAATGAAGCTAACTAAAGATAATTTAAAGAAATATTTAGCAAAAATAGATTATACAATTAAAGGTGCAACGCCTAACAGATTTATAATTGATAATGAAAATAAAAATACAGGAATAAGAGTTTGGAATGAAACTATTGATTTTAATATGAAAAATGGAATTAGAGCTGTTGCTGTATTTGATAAATGCACTATAAAAATGTTATCAAAAAATACATTGATGATTGGAAATGGTGGACTTTTTATTCAATTACATAATTTTAAAATTAAATGACCTCACTAACCCTAGCCTACGCAATAGAGAATAAATTTACTGCTGTTGATTGCGTTAAGTATTTTAAGCCTAATTGGACTTTAGAAGAATGTAGCGAGTACCTTGTTAGCTTCACTTGCTATCCTTTTGATAATAAACAAATGATTAACCAACTAAACAAACAACTAACTGAACCCGAACAGCATACTGTTGTAGGGTGTTAAAAATTTCCAAATGAATAGAAAAGAATCAATACAACTTCTAAAGTGCTACCAACGTTGGCGAATGGGCGAAGATGATGATTTGCCTATGCCAGAAACTAAAGAGATTTCTAAAGCTATTAATTATGCGATTGATGATTTAGAAAATAAAAATAAAGTAACTGTTAATAATTTAGATGCTACTCTTAGAATGTGTAGCATTGAGTTTCACACTATTTTACTTGAAAGAATAATTGATGTAGTGTATTTAATTCAAGACAAAGGCGACAAAGTAAATATTGAAGATGTTGTGAAATTACAAATAGATTGGAATAATAAAAGTGTAGATTTTTAATAGGCTCAAAAATAATTGAAACTCAGGAAGAAGTTGAGTATTTGACTAAAAAATATTGCAGATAATTCGCATACTCACGCAACTACAATAATTTATAATTTCAGAAACAACGACAAATGAAAATAATTTTCCTTGATATTGATGGGGTTTTAAACCCTATACATTACATGACTGCTATTGGTAAAATGTGGAAAGCATCTTTTGAAGAAATAAAAAGCCATGATGAGTTTGGGCAATTTTTCTTTTATCAAAATTGCGATGCACTAAAAAAAATCGTTGATGAAACAGGCGCTAAAATAGTAATTAGCAGTACATGGAGAATGAGTGGGTTAGAAGAAATGCGTAGGCTTTGGAAGAATCGTAATTTATCAGGGGAAATCATAGGAATAACACCAACAGAACAAGAAGTGGTTAAATGCGGAGAAGCTGAATTTTACGATATGGTTTGCAGAGGTATGGAAATTTCACATTGGATAAAGCACAACAATTTTACTGGTAATTATGTTATAATTGATGATACTCCCGATATGTTAAAAAATCAAGAACCATTCTTTATAAAAACTAATGAGTATGTTGGTTTAACTAATAAAGATGCAATAAAAGCTATTAGTATATTAAATAAAAGCACACCTAATAAATAAATAAAATGGAAGAAACGCAATCAATCGGAATAATATTTTTACGATGGAATCTCTATAATAGAGTAGCTGTTGCAGTTGCATATTTTGAAAATGGGAAACCTGTATTTTTTAATTGTGATAAAAAAAAGATTAAAACAATTCAATTGTATTCGTTGTTCAGATAATTCGCATTAATTACTTTATTAGTTTACTTTTTGTTTAAATAACACGCTAGAGTATTGTCAGTAACACTATTAATAACTGCTTGTTCCGTTCCCTGTTCCATTTTGGCTTCGTGTTTAAGTTCGTCGGCTGACAATTCCCTTAAATTATGTGTGAAAGATAATGACGAATACTCATTATCGTACAATAAATACCAAATATTCAACGGATTAGTACGACCAATTCTATGTCCGCGCCCTACTACTTGACTTTCAATGGCTGAATCATTTATTTTGTGCGCAAAGATTAAATCAGTTGCTGTTTGTAAATTTAATCCACTACAATGTTGAGTAGAATTAATAACTAAAGCGCAACTAGTTTGACACATATTAAATTCGTTTTGAGTTTTATGAATTTCGTTACTGTTGCCCATAAGTCTCC
>JAGVEE010000263.1 GCA_020058405.1 Sphingobacteriales bacterium | reverse complement strand
GGTACTGGCATAGAAGGCACTTTTTATAAAGCCTTATCAGGTACAGACGATGGGGGTTTAACTATCGTTGCTACTGACGGAACTATTTGGAAACGTCAATGGGATGGAATTAATTTAGTTTCAACTTGGTTTGAAGCTAACAGTTCTAAAGCTACAGGTCAGTTACAAAAAGCGGAGGATTACCTCAATTCGGTTGGAGGTGGTAATGTGATTGTCAAAAATGGTACGCACTTATTGACCGTTACAGGCACAGACCCTTATTATTCAAGTTTCAAATATTGCGTTGAGATGAAATCCAACGTGAATTTGATTTTAGAGCAAAATGCGGTTATTCAACTTGACGCTACGCAGCAAACAAATACAAATCTTGTTAACCTTTTTGTGGGTCAAAATGTGCAAAACGTCCACATTACAGGCGGTACAATTAGCGGCAATACCGCAGGGCAATCGACCTACACAGGTGGTTACGCTCAATTGGTGAAAGGCAGTTTACTTGTTTTTTATGGTTCACCTTCCAACGGTTGTAAAAATATCATTGTTGACAATATAAAACTAATTGACGCATTCTCAAACCCATTGGTTTTCACAACCACAAGCGGCACATATAACACAGAAAGACGGTTACATTTGAATGTAAAACTTGAAAATATATTCATTGATAAGGTTGGAGAAGGAGCAAGTCTTGAAAATATTGATGGGCTATACGTTTCAAAATACGATATTAGAGATACAACAAATGTCAATGTCGGAGATTTGCTTGAAGCTGTCAGGTGCGATAATGTATTCATTGATAATGCCTATGCAGACCAAAGCGGTAATACAGTGCCACAAGGCTCATTCATAGATTTAGGTGGCTCAACGAATGTGATTGTTTCAAATTCAAGAAGCAAAGGCTCGCTTGACGGCATCGCAGTTACCTCAGACGGCAGGGGCGTTTTATCCAAAAATATATTCATTTCTAATGTGGCGATGGTGGGGAATATTAACAGGTCGTCGAATCCTTCAAGCATTGGTTTGACATGTCGAGATACATTCACGAGAGATGTAATTTTTAACAATGTAGAGGTAAGCGGCTTTTACAATGGTGTTCAGCAAGGCACACAAAGCGACAATCAGCCACCGACGAATATTTTATATCAAGGCGTTAGCTCGCACGATAATTACAATGTCGGGTTTAAGTTTTGGAACGGTCGCAGGGTAGAAATTGCAGGGGGCAGTTACTATAAAAATGCCACATTTGGTATTGATTGGAACGGTGGTAGTACGAATCAGCAATCGGTGGATAGTTTATTGCTTAATAATCCAACCGTTCACTCCAATAAGGATTACGGTATCAAATTTCTCAGCGGCGGAGGTGGCGCAGCGATTCCCGATTTTAGGGGTACTTACACAGGCTATAATAACGCCTCTTATCGAGTGCCGACACAAAAAGGTGTTGATGTGAGCATAGATTTATCGCCAGTAGCAGGAAGTTACTTGAAAAATAACAGCAAAGGGTTTATTCAGCCAACGGGCGCAAGCACTTTGTACGCAACGGGGCAATCCGTTTCCCAATATGGCAATTCTGATTTAACCAACATTACCGCAGGTTATCCAAACGAGATTATTGACGTTATTTTTAGCACCACAACCAATATTTATCATACACCAACATCAAACATTTCAACGGCTACGGGAGCAACAAAGATTGCAACAGCAGGGAAGATTTACAGATTTAGATGGAATATAGGAACAAGTTTGTGGGAAGAAATTGAGCCTGATGTAACATCTCAATTTACATCGACAGCCAATAGGGCGGCAAATAACTATTGGACAAAAACAGGGAGTGATTTATTTTATAACGCAGGAACAGTAAACGTTAATAGCGCAACATCAACGGCAAACTTAAATGTAAAGGGCGTTGATGGTAGTAACGCCCTAATTCTGCAAAATACAGCAGGGGGTAATACTTTTGAATTTGCCACAACATCGACAGGTGGTAGAAGTAAAATAACAGGCACAACCAATAGTATTTTCTTTAATACCGATGCTGATGGGTATTACCAAAGTGCAGGAAATTTTGACTTTAAAGTTGGTACTATCAATGTTGTTTCAACCAATGGTCAAGATGGGTTTACGTACAAAAGCCCAAGCGGCACAGTATTAATGAGAATGTTGTCTAATGCAGGTATAGGTGGCTTATTTTCTGTTAATGACCAGTCAGCGGTCGAGAAAATAAGGCTTTACGCTACTGGTGACGGGTACATCAACACAGGATTCAATTACGGTATTGGAACGGCAACGCCCAATGCTACTTTGACCGTTAAGGGAATAGATGCGCAAGACGGTTTTACTTACCAAAACAGCGCAGGGAATAACGTATTTCGCATTTTTTACAATGGTGGCAATACCCTCGTTTCGGGCTATAATGCTTCAACAGTTGAAAGATTTAGGCTTTTTGCAAGTGGTCAAAGTTTTATTAAAGACGGCATTGATTTAGGTGGTAATGTTGTATTGACCACAACATCCAATCAAACAGCACTTGATTCATTGTACGGTTCAAGAAGCGGACAAAACGGCTTAGTCGAAAAAATATCAACTAAGCAAGCTGTTAATCAAGTTGTTAGAGGTGGCACAACAACCCTATCATCAGGTACAGTAACAGTCAGTGACGCATCAATCACAGCTAACAGCCGCATAACTGTCACCTACAAAACAGTATCAGGTGGCGCAAACGTATTAACAGTTCCAACAAGAACCAACGGAACATCATTTGTAATCACAGCCGTAATAGCAGGGGGTACAACAACCGCAGCAACTGATAATTCGGTAGTCGAATACACAATAACCGAGCAATAATTTAAAACATAAAATGAAAAGAATAATTTTTATAATCGCTTTTTTGAGCATTGGTTTTACTATCAATGCTCAAATTACAACTGATAGTAAATGGAACGG
>JAGVEE010000228.1 GCA_020058405.1 Sphingobacteriales bacterium | reverse complement strand
TGCACCTGATCCAACTAGAGCAATAGCTCGATTACAACCAGTAAAATCATTTCCTGAAATAGATGCTGGAGTACCATTTCCTCTTAAACTTAATGCTTCACCATTTGAACGAATAAAACGGAAATCGTTATTTACAAACGAGCAATTATTGTGGGAGCCCTGACTATTATATCCTGAAAAAATATTTCCTTTAAAATCATTATTAGAAAATAGACAACTTTGATTGCCGTTTGCCTGAATTCCAACATTAAACCCAGAAAGAATATTATTATTAAATACGGTTCCTGTACCACAATTAGTCATATAAATTGGAACTTGATCCTTTCTTGAATAGCCAATTGTGTCGGCAAATAAGGTAGGAAAATTCCAATTGCTAACATTTAAACCAGAACAAGATGAAAATTGAAAAACAACAGAACGAATGTTCACAAAAATATTCTCATTCGGTCCTCCACTACCTGGAGGCGAGAAGGTAAATGCATTGGAGCCATTTAAAGTAATGGCAACAATACATCTTGAAAAATTATTTCCTGAAATAGCTGCTGGAGTACCACTTCCTGTTAAATTTAATGCAGCGGTATTTGATTTATTATTACGGAAATCGTTATTAATAAATGAACAACCATTGTGCGAGCCTTGACTATTATATCCAATATTATTTCCTTTAAAATCATTATTAGAATATAGGCAATTTTGATTGTTATTTACAGAAATCCCAGTATTAAATCCAGAAAGAATATTATTACTAATAACTGCTGAATTGCATGAGGTCATATAAAAAGGATTCTGATCTTTCCTTAAATAGCCAATAGTGTCGGCAAATAAAGCAGGGAAATTCCAATTGCTAACATTTAAACCAGTACATGATGACATATTAAAAATAATAGCACGAATATTTGCAAAAATATTCTCATTAGGTCCTCCACTTCCTGGAGCCGAGAATGTAAATGCATTAGAGCCATTTAAAGTAATGGCTACTATACTTCTTGAAAAATTATTTCCTGAAATAGCTGCTGGAGTTCCACTTCCTGTTAAATTTAAAGTAGCGTTATTTGATTTACTATTGCGGAAATCGTTATTAATAAACGAGCAACCGTTGTGCGAGCCTTGACTATTAAATCCAATATTATTTCCTTTGAAATCATTATTCGAGAATACGCAATTTTGATTATTGTTTGCTGATATTCCAGTATTAAACCCTGAAAGGTTATTGTTACTAATAACTGTTCCTGTATTGCAAGAGGTCAAATAAAATGGATTTTTACCTATCCTTGTACCTCCAACCACATTGCTTACACTTGTAGTAAAATCAATGTTGTTAATCGTTAAATTGTTACAACCATTTATATTAAATACTATTTGAGAAATATTTGAAAAAATATTTTCATTCGGTCCGCCAGTTCCAGCTCCCGAAAAAGTAAAAGCACTAGTTGAACCGTTTAATAATATTCCACTATATGAATTACTAAAGTCGTTTCCTGAAATGGCAGCTGGCGTCCCACTTGTCTCTAATCTTAATGCGTAAGTGTTACTCCCAATACAATTTGTTAAGTTGTTATTTGTAAACGAGGTTCCATTTACAGTACCACCATTAGATGTAATAATTGCATTGGAAGTACTTCCGCTACAATCATTATTGCTAAAGGTGTTGTTCGTTTGATTGCTTTCTAAAGAGAAAGCAGTTGCATTGTTATTTAATTTATTATTACTAAATGTTGAGCTTTGAACATTGCTTACTATAATTGCTCTAGAATTAACAACACCTGATAACTCCAATCCATTTATAGTTACTCCTGTGGTATTTTGAACCCTTAGCATACTATTTCCTGTTATCTTCACCATTGCTGTACCATACACATAACCTGGCTGCGTAGAGCCATCAATGTTCATGGCAGAACTCACCACTATTTGAGTAGTTTGAGCAATGGTTTGTGCACCTCCTCCTGGAATATTGAATACAATATTATCAGTACCAGCTAAGCTATTTGCATCAATCACCGCTTGCGCAAATGATCCAGCACCGCTTGAAGCGTTGGTTGTTACTGTAAAAGTAGCAGACAACACTACCGTTGTCATTAAAAAATTTACAATTAACAGTAGAGATAACCGTTTTAAAGTAGCAGTTTTCATAATGTTATGATTTAGTTGAGATTACGTATTTATTCACTAAAAGGACAAATTTGCCCAATACAATAATAAATAGTACTAAAATCAGTAACAAATAACTGTTGCGAAATGCAATACTTTGTATATGAATAACAACTAAAACGAATTTAAAAGGAGTTTAAACATTCATTATTCGTTGTTTTAAAAGCGATATTAAATTTCGAGAAATTGGAATATTATGTTCCCTAATTTGAACGGTGCTGCTACTAACTTTATTTATCTTATTAATATTGATAATATAAGATCGATGAATTTGCATAAAGTGATTTTCTGGAATGTTTTTCAAAATCCAATCCAATGAATTTCGAATACTATGTTTTTCTTTATCACAATAAATGTCAATATAGTTTTTATCACTTTTTATAAATAAAATATCATTAATGTTTAATATCAATTGAGTATATCCATCTTTAACTATTAAGGTTTCATACTTTTGATTTGGAAAATTAGAAATTGCGATATTTATCGCAGCACAAACATCTGCATTGTTAAATGGTTTTGAAATATACGCCGAAGGTTTTACAGAAAGTGCTTTACCTAAAATAATTGGATCAGAATGTGCTGTAATAAAAATGAAAGGAGTTCTATATTCTTTGTTTAAAAGTTCTGCTATTTCAATTCCATCAAATGGAGATTTCATTCGAATATCTAATAAAACTAATTCAGGTTTAAATTCTAACAATGCTATTAATGCCCTTTCCTTATCATTTGCAATTCGAAGGTTGATAAATCCATCGGCTAAAAGAATAATTTTTAAATGTTCCGCAATTAAACCTTCATCTTCAATAATTAATATTCGTATTTTTTTTAAATAATTCATATTGGAAAGGTAAATGTTACAACAAGCCCATTAATGTTTTCAATTATATATTTTCCATTCAATTGCTCTATAAATATGTCAATCAAACGATAACCCAAACTCTTATTTAATAATATATCATTTATCTTGCCATTGCCATTGTCAGATACAGATAATCTCATTCCATTAAATTGCTCTTCTTTATTTAATGATATAGTAATTATTGGAAATTCAATATCCGTAAATGCATATTTTATGGAATTGGAAACTAATTCTGAAATAATCATACCAACGGCAATGCATTGTTTTTCTTCAAACTTTATATCATCTGCATAATAAATAAATTCAATTTCCTTTTGTTCGCTATGTACCATTGTTTTCAAGCGCTGTACTAGTTTTTGTATATAATCTAAAGATGATACATACTCTAAACTTTCATGGTTCATTAATAATTCATGCACCAATGACATTGCAATAATTCTTCTTTTTATTTCCTG
>JAGVEE010000060.1 GCA_020058405.1 Sphingobacteriales bacterium | reverse complement strand
TAATCGCAAAGTATCTGCATTGGTATTAAAACAAATATTTTGATTACTATTAATTCTTGGTTTTACTAACTTAGGCCATACCTTAATTGTAATGGTATTACTCGTATCTACTCCGCAGTTCGGCCCTGCAAAAGTAACCAATCTGTAATGTGTAGTTGTTAGTAATTCGTTGGGTCTGTATTTGTTGGTATTCTGCCCAGATATGTTTTGCCATAAAATACCAGTAGTGCTTTGTTGCCATAAATATGTATAAGTACCATTACCTCCTATTGCAGCAACGCTTAGCCTTAATGTATCTGGTCTTGTATTATAACAAATGGTATCGTTAGAAGAAATAGTTGGTCCGACAAAATTTGCAAATACTTTAATTTTAATAATGTTAGTATTTACAATGCCACAAGATTGTGTGCTGGCAACTCTAGCCCTGTAATACATTGTACTTGTATGTGCTGTGGGTTGATATAGAAAATTTACTGCCAATGGAATATTAGTAAAGTTTACAGAGTCAACAGATTGTTGCCATTGGTATGTATAACTATCGCCTCCACCACTTGGTAATGTTTGGAAACTCAATAAACTCGGTGTAGCTCCAAAACAAATATTCTGATTGGTTCCAATAACACCTGCTTGTAATTGTGTATAAACAGAAACTAATACACTGTCTGTAAAACGCACTCCACAATTGCGTGGCCAAGTTGCTTTTACTCTATAAAATTTAGTGATGCCATTTTTTGCCAATACTAATTTCTTAGTTATTTGGCCGCTTATATCTACCCACACTGTGCCATTAATAGAGGATTGCCATTGGTATGTTACATCATTACCAACTCCGTTTTGAGTTATAATTTTTAAGGTATCAGGATCTTCATCAAAACAAATAGTTTGCGTACCGAAAATTGAAGGTTTGCTTACAATGGAAAATGGTATAACAGTTGATGTATCCGAAAACAAAACACCACAATTTCTTTTCTGTGTTGCACGCAATCTGTAATATAATTTCTGCGTAATGGTTTGCACACTTTGTTTTACAAGTCCTGTATCGTTTGCTAAATTTATAAAATTTACGGAATCGCTAGAAATTTGCCACTGATAAGAATAATCTGTAGAAGGATTAATTACACTAAGCGAATCGGGGTTAGATAAATAACAAACAGAGAAAGCTGTATTTAATAATTTAGGTTTTTGTAATGCTGCATTAATTCTGATAAAAACACTATCTGAAATTACACTTCCGCAACCCGCAAGCGAAGTTGCTTTTAGTCGGTAATATTTATTGGCACTTAAGGTGTCTATTGAAACAAAACTAGAATCGGGGTTGATTAAATTTACCCAAAATAAACCATTATTTGAGTATTGCCATTGATAACTAAATCCAGTGTCGGCACCTTGAGCTTGCTGCAAAATACGTATAGTATCACGAATTGCATTAAAACAAATATTTTGTGATGCTGAAAGTTGTGCTTTGATGATTTGCGATCTAAGGAAAACTACACTACTAGATATGGTATCTTTTATTATACCCAAACCTGCAGAATCTACAATGCATCTAAATTTCCTGCCATTTAAACTTAAGGTAAGATTTTGTATAAATAAAGTATCGTTTGTAGTGCCCTGAAAAGTTGCATTTGGAATAATTGTGTTCCAGCCTAAAATGGTTGAATCTTGCCAAACAAAAGTAGCATCAGTATCAACTACATTTAGTACTTGGATGGTGGTGTTAGAATTTAAACATACTCTTTGATTAATTGGACTTATAGTTTGTGCAAAACTGCTTTGAACTGCACTAAACATGCAAAACAAAATGGCAATGACAAGCTTAAGAGTATTTGGGTACATATCCTAAAATTGATATTTATATTAAAAATAAGTTATTCCTTTGTAAAACAGAAATTTATAATAGAATAGGGGTATTCGTATTTCAGTGTGTCTTATCATCAAAAAACGATATGAGAAGACTTATTACTTTATTCTTTGCAATGGCAATTACCATCGCCACATTTGCACAAACAAATGGTTATCAAATAAAAAGTGCAAAAAAAGACTTAGATATTGCAACTAAAAAAAACCAAACGGCTAAGCTGAAATACGATTATTCTAAACTTTTATTTGCATCAAAATCCCCTCTAAAACAAGTGCATTATGATTGGTCGAATAATAATTGGGGCTTTAGCTATGATTCTGATATTAATTATCATGCAGATGGACGAAAAAATTCGGAAAACATAAAGGATTTATCAGGTAAAGAATTTTCCAGAATTAATTATAACTACGATAATCAAAACAGGTTATTAGAAATCATTTCTGAAATGAAATCTAACTCTGGTTGGGTTCCTTATTATTCAACCATCATCGAATATAATACTCAGGGAGATATGGTTAAATATGAAGATAGAATTTGGATGAATAAAGAATGGACTATTTTAAATGGCTTAGCGTATGGAATTACATATGATATTTTAAATAGTAGCAAAAGCACTATCGAAAGTTATTTCAACGGTAGTAAATACGATACCAGTATGATGTATGTTGAATTTAAAAATAATAATGTAATTACATCTGAAGAGACTTATCAATATGTTGGAAATAATACATTTATTGCATTAGAAAAATACAATTATTTGTTTGAAAATAATGTGGATACCGGTTTGTTAAAATTCAGTTGGGATGGTACAACATGGGTTGAGGACTTGTTGTACTGCAACTATGAATGGAGTAGCCCATCTAAAGATTTTTTAACAAAAAATAATATTTATATAAAACTAGGTAACGATTGGGATTTGTTTCAACAAGAATTATTTACGCAAGAAAATTACGGAGGATTTAGCTATTTACTTCAAGATTTTAGAAGTGGAATGTGGTTCGACAATATGCATATTCAAACTCTAAATGATTCCTTGGGAAATAGAACTTTCTACATTTATGATTTATACTTAGGCGGAAACTGGCAAGAACTATTTAGAATTGAAGAGGAATATAACTACGATGCTGAGGGAAATATTTTGGAGCATGTGTATAAAGAAACGGATAGTAAAGGAGATTTAACTCCGATTACAAAAGATGTATACAGTAATTTCATTTTGCTAACTGGTATCAATAATTCGAAAGTAAATTCAATTGGGTTTTATCCAAATCCTACAACGAATTATGTAATTTTAAAAGATGAAAAATTTCAATATAAAAAATATAGCTTGATGGATTTAAATGGTAAAACTGTAAAAAATGGTTATGTTCCAAGCTCATTAAGACTGGAGTTCGATGAGCTTACTTCAGGTTTATATATTTTAAGGATTGAAGAACATCAAACAAAAATTTCTATTCATAAAAACTAAGAAATAATTTTTCTTTCTCCTTTGGCCGGAATCTCTACATGATTATACCCGCGTTCTCGGAGCTTATCGGCAAAATATTCTTGAGCCTCTATTGTACCATGTACTAAGTAGAGGCTTTTTACTTTTGAAGGATCTTGGCAATTTAAAAACTGAATCAATTCTGCATAATCAGCATGTGCACTGTAAGAAGAAATTACTTCTACATTAGCATTCACAGCAAACTCTCTTCCGTAAATACGAACATTTTTATCGCCTCTTAAAATTTTACCTCCAAGAGTATTGGGTTCGCAATAACCAACTATTAAAATCGTGTTTTTTTTATCTTCAATATATTTAGTGAGATGGTGTTTTATTCTACCAGCTTCCATCATTCCTGATGCAGAAATAATAATGGCTGGCCCTTCATCGTCGTTTATAGCTTTAGATTCTTGAATACTTGCAGTGTATTTTAAGTTCGGAAATGAAAACGGATCAGGGTCTTTCTCCATGTATTCTAAAATATCTTCATTAAAATACTGGGTATGTCTACGCATAATTTTAGTAGCACTTGTAGAGAGAGGACTATCAACGTATACTTTTACTTGTGGCAATTTACCTTCTGTACGCATTCGATCTAGCGCATAAACAATTTCCTGAGTTCTACCTAAGCTAAATGCCGGAATTAAAAGTTTACCACCTCTTTGTATGCAAGTGCTTTTAACGGCATCTAATAATTTCTGCTCGGCATCTTCGGTAATGTCGTGTAACCTATTTCCATAAGTGCTTTCTAATAATATAACATCTGCTTGTGGGAAATCTGCAGGAGCTTTTAATATTCTGTCCTTATACCTACCTACATCACCCGAATAAAAAATCCTTCTAGTTTCTTCATTAAGTTTTATATCGATACTTATGCAAGCACTTCCAAGTATATGGCCAGCATCAGTAAAATAAAAGGAGATGTTTTCATTCCAGGTATAATGTTCATTAATTTTTACTTCATGAAACATTTTTAAGGTAAGCTCTACATCCTCTATAGAGTATAAAGGTTTAATAGGTTTTTTACCTTCCTTATTTCTTTTTTTATTAATGTATTCTGCATCGTCTTCTTGTATTCTTGCAGAATCGGCAAGCATAATACTAAGCACATCCATGGTTGCGGCAGTAGTTAAAATCTTACCTCTAAAACCTTGTTTTACAAAATTCGGAATATTCCCAGAATGATCTATGTGTGCATGCGAAACCAACAATACATCTACTTCATGCGGACTAAAACCGAAGTGTTTATTAGCTTCTTCTGCGCCAGCAGATTGAACTAATCCGCAGTCTAATAATATTTTTGTACCATCTGCTGCGGTAATTAAATGTTTAGAGCCTGTTACTTCTTGTGCAGCACCCCAAAATTCGATTGAAATAAAATCGTACATTAGTATTGAATTTTGATTATGAAAGATAAGCAATATTTAATCGAAAAATCATCGGGCGAACTAGCTCAATTTTCTGAAGAAAAACTAATCCGTTCGTTACTCAACAGTGGCGCAACAGAAGAACAAGCTTTATTGGTTTTAAAAGATGTAAAAAAACAATTAACAAACGGATATTCCACCCATAAAATCTTCCGATTAGCCTTTAAATTATTGAAGAAATATTCGAGAGCTACCGCTTCAAAATATAAACTAAAAGAAGGTATAATGGAATTAGGCCCGGCAGGTTTCGCCTTTGAAAAGTTTATTGCCGAATTAATGGCCGCACAAGGATATAGGGTAGAAGTTGGAGTATTTGTTAAAGGAAACTGCGTTCAGCATGAAATTGATGTGATTGCTAAAAAAGAGGATCAAACTATTTTAATAGAATGTAAGTATCATAACTTGTTACACATAAAATGTGACGTAAAAATTCCTCTATATATACGTTCGAGGTATAATGATATTTTAGAAAAACAGAGGTTTGAAAATTTTGAAGGGTGGTTAGTAACCAATACTAAATTTACCGAAGATGCCTATAAATACGGCACATGCGCGGGCATGCATTTAGTAAGTTGGGACGAACCTGCCGGTAAAGGCTTAAAAACTATTATTGATGAGAGTCTATTGTTTCCGATAACCTGTTTAACTTTATTAACCAAAGAAGAAAAAGGAATATTGTTAAGTAAAGGAATTGTGCTTACAAAATCGCTACTAAATAACAGAGCTTTGTTAGAATCTATAATAAAATCTAACACAAGAGTTAATAATATAATTAAAGAAACACAAGAGTTAATTACGATTTACGAATTAGGAGGTACGAATT
>JAGVEE010000112.1 GCA_020058405.1 Sphingobacteriales bacterium | reverse complement strand
CATCTGGCTCTGCACTACGCATAAACGTTAGATCTTCGAGTTCAATAATATCACCTTCAGACATAACAATGGCAAGATCTATTATCGCTTTTAATTCTCTAATGTTTCCAGGGAAGGGGTAGGTAATTAAACGCTCTTTTGCTTCAGGGCTTAAATGTTTTTGTTTGATGCCATTCTCTTTACAGAAAGTTTGAATAAAATGCTTAGAAATTAGTAAAGCATCATTATCTCTTTCACGCAATGGAGGTAAGAAAACAGGCATACCAATTAAACGATAGTACAAATCTTCTCTAAACCTTCCGGCTTTTACTTCTTCAGCTAAATTTTTATGAGTAGCTGTTATAATACGAACATCAACAGGTACAATTCCATTTCCACCGACCCTAGAAATTTCTCTCTCTTGCAATACACGTAATAATTTTGATTGTAGATTTAAATCGAACTCACCTATTTCATCTAAAAATAAGGTTCCTTTATTCGCTTCTTCAAACTTTCCAATTCGTCTTCCGTTAGCTCCTGTAAAGGCTCCTTTTTCATGACCAAATAATTCACTCTCTATTAAATCTCTTGGAATTGCTGCAACGTTTACTGCTACAAAAGGCATTTTATTTCTTTTAGATTGAAAATGGATTGTTTTTGCAATTAATTCTTTACCTGTTCCAGTTTCACCGGTAATAGAAACATTTATATTTGTTAAACAAGCTTTCTTTATAAGAGAATATATTTGTTTGATGGCAGGGCTGTTTCCAATAATACTCTTTTCATAATCGTATTTTTCGATAACTTCTTCACGCAATAAATTCAACTCTTTTTGTAAGCCGATATTGTCGCGAATATGACTTATGATATTAAAGATTCTGTTCTTTGTATTATCGTCTTTCGTGATGTAATCATACGCACCGTCTTTTAATAAATTGATGGCAGTTTGAATATCCTCTTGCCCAGATATAATAATAACATTGGTATCTGGTGAAATTGATTTTATTTTTTTCAAAATCTCTGAGCCATTCATATCTGGCAAATTATAATCGAGAGTTATAATGTCAGGGAGTTCATGCATTGCTGCTAAAAAACTTTTAGCATCGTTAAACACTTTTACTTCGTACTCTGGGTTAAGAGATAATTGATGGTTTAGGTACTTACTGTACCACATATCGTCTTCTACAACGAATATCTTATACAAACTTTTCATGAGAGAGTTGGGTTATCTCCCAAAAATATAAAAATTCCAATAAAAAGAAAATTTTATTTTAAAATTATTTAAGTAGCTGTTTATCAAGCTTTTTCTTCAATTCCAATTCGTGGATTGGCTTGGATATGTAATCATTCATTCCTTTCTCAATGAAAGGTTCGGCATCATTTTCTAGTGGGTTAGCTGATATTCCTATGATGGGAATTTGACTCATTTCTGTAATATTACTATTTCTAATGCGACGAGTAGTTTCAAATCCACTAATAATTGGCATTTCAATATCCATTAAAATAAGGTCGAATTTTTCTGTTTCAAGCACTTCAAGGGCTTCAATGCCATTAGAAACAATGTAGGTATGGTAACCTAAATCGGTCATCATCTTGTTAATTAAAAACTGACTGATATCGTCGTCTTCAACAATTAGAATTCTGTTGGTGCGTGTTGCTTGTTGTTCGCTCATTTATGCAGTTTAATACTACGAAAGGAACATAAGAAAGGTTACAATTATTTTTTAATTTCCGTTTTGGCTATTAATTTCTTTCCAAAGCATGTCTTTCAAATTTAATAAGCCCATTTGTGCAACTGAAGAGATGAAAGTGTAAGGGATGTTTGGTAAATCGAGTTTAATTTCGTTCATCAATTCTTCATCGAGCATATCAGTTTTGGTAATGGCTAACATCCTTGGTTTGTATAGTAGCTCAGGGTTATACAGCTCAAGCTCTTTCAATAAAATTTTATACTCTTCGTGTATTCCTTTACTATCTGCAGGAACCATAAATAGGAGCACTGCATTTCGTTCTATATGGCGTAAGAAACGAATTCCTAAGCCCTTGCCTTGTGAAGCACCCTCAATAATACCTGGAATATCGGCCATTACAAACGATTTATTGTCGCGATATGACACGATTCCTAAATTTGGCACTAAAGTGGTAAAAGGATAATCGGCAATTTCTGGTTTTGCCGCACTTAATACGGATAGTAAAGTTGATTTACCGGCATTTGGGAAACCTACTAAACCAACATCTGCTAATATTTTTAACTCTAATATTTTCCAAGATTCTTTCCCTTCTTCACCGGGTTGTGCATAACGAGGAGTTTGGTTAGTTGACGTTCTAAAATGCCAATTTCCTTGTCCGCCTCTACCACCTGGTAAAATAATTCGCTCTTGTCCGTCTTCTGTAATTTCAAATTCAATTTCACCGGTTTCGGCATCACGAGCAATGGTTCCTAAGGGCACTTCCAATATTTCGTCTTCACCTTGTTTGCCCGAACGTAAACCACCTTGGCCATTCACACCAGCTTCAGCAATTACATGCTTTCGATATTTTAAATGGAGTAAAGTCCAGAATTGTTTGTTGCCTCGTAATATGATATGTCCACCGCGTCCGCCATCTCCACCATCTGGTCCTCCCATCGCTGTTTTTTTGTCGCGATGCAAATGCATCGATCCAGCCCCACCTGCTCCCGAACGGCAGCAAATCTTTACGTAATCAACAAAATTGGAACCTGCCATGCTTATTTAATTAGCTAATTATCTAATTAGCTAATTAGCTAATTAAAGTGTTGCAAATTGAGTCGAAAATTTCCTCGATAGAACCGATTCCATTTATAGCTTCAAATTTGCTTTGTGCTTTATAGTATTCAGCAACGGGTGCTGTTTTAGTTAAATATTCTTGTATTCTTTTTTCAATTATTTCTGGGTTAGCATCGTCTGGGCGACCAGAATCTTTCCCTCTCAATAATAATCTTTTCTTTAACTCATCATGCTCTACCTCTAGGGCTACCATTTTGGTAATCGACGATGATTTTGATTCTAATAATGAATCTAATGCTTCTGCTTGCGCAACTGTTCTAGGGAAACCATCAAAAATAAATCCATTGGCATCTTTGTTTGCATCCAGTTTATTGCTAATCATCCCAATCACTACTTCATCGGGCACTAAAATACCTTGGTCCATTAGCTTTTTAGCTTCTAAGCCAAGTGCTGTGCCATTGCTAATCTCATTTCTAAGAATATCGCCGGTTGATAAATGTACTAACTGATATTTGCTGATCAGTTTTTCTGATTGAGTGCCTTTGCCTGCTCCTGGAGGACCGAAAAGTACTAAGTTCAACATATTCAATAATTTGGGTTAAACAAAAAAGCCCGAATTAATTCGGGCTTTGTGGACTCGTAGGGATTCGAACCCCAAACCTCCTGATCCGTAGTCAGGTGCTCTATCCAATTGAGCTACGGGTCCAACAATATTTCAAATTCCCCAAAACATTATAAGTTCTAAGGGGCTGCAAATATAGCCATAAAAAAAAGATTTGCAAAACAAATCTTTTTTTTAGTCTTTAGTCACTAGTCTTTAGTAATTAGATTAATTCAGTACTATTTGCCAATTTCTAACGACTAACGACTAATGACTAACGACTTAATTTATGCTACGGCTGCTTCGATTTTGCTGAAATCTGGCAAATCTCCAGCACTTTCTAATACTTCAGCGTAGGTTACCACACCGTTTTCATCTATTACAAAAGCGGCTCTTTTAGCAACACCTTTCATGCCTAAAATCCAATCTTCGTAAATAGCTCCGTAAGTACGAGCAGTTTCTTTGTTGAAATCTGATAATAAATCGAAATTATAGTTTTCTTGTTCTTTGAATTTACCTAATGTAAATACTGAATCTACAGATATACCTAATACTACAGCGTTTAAATTTGTGTAGTAGTTAATATTATCGCGCATAGTACACAATTGTGTAGTACAAACTCCTGTAAAAGCTTGTGGGAAGAAATGGATTATTACTTTCTTACCTCTTAAGTCTGATAATTTAACTTCTTTTTTGTCTGTATTGTACAAACTGAAATCGGGTGCCAATTGGCCTACGTATATGCTCATATTTTTTTGGTTTAATATTAATAAATATCTAAAATCTAATATCTAAAATCTAATAACTTATTTATCTTCTAATTGTTTTTGAACAATGGCTAGGCCTTCTTCAAAGCTATGGGGTGCATACCCTAATTCATTTATCGCTTTATCCAGCACAAAACCAGTGCGTGGCGGACGTTTAGCTGCTTGGTTTAAGGTACTCGAATCGGTTTCTTCAATTATAGAATCATCTAATTTAAAAAATGCTGCAATGCGCTTAACCATTTCTATCACACTCATGTAATCTTTACCCGAAATATGGTAAATGCCTTGTGTTTTTTTCTCAATGGCTAATATACAAGCTAGAGCCAAGTCTTCTGCCAAAGTAGGCATGCGGAATTGGTCGTTTACAACTTTAATTGGGCTCCCTTTTTCTAAGGCCCCTTTTGCCCAAAGCACTATGTTAGAGCGACTCATTTCTGCAGCTACTCCGTATACTATAATTGTTCTTAAAATAGAATACTGAATAGAGGATGCAAGCAATAATTGTTCTGCATCATTTTTAGAATGACCGTAATAACTCAATGGATTTGGCAAATCATCTTCTTTATACGGCCCAGTAGTACCATCAAAAATAAAATCGGTTGATAAATGTACTAAGTAAAAAGGATGAATGGCTGCAAGTTTAATTAAATGCTCCACTGCCTCTACATTCAGTTTGCGGCAAGCCTCCATTTCGCTTTCACACTGGTCAACATTAGTCATGGCTGCAGTATGAATCACTGCATCCGGACGATGTTTCTGTATAAGTCTTTCTAAATCATTATAATTAGTGATGTCTAATTCTTCGTATACATACCCTTCGGTTTGAGGATATCTGTTTTTACCTTTAGAACTTGCAATTAGTTCATAGGCAGGGTTTGCAATGATTAAATCGCTCAGTTTTTGACCTAATAAACCGTTGCTACCGGTAACTAATATTTTAATCGGCATAAATCGTATAAAATTTTGCTTCGAAAGTAAGAAAAGGTTTTATAATTAGTGAATCTTCTATATATTCGCCAATCTTTCAATATAACCATAAAATTTATGAAAATAACAGTTGTAGGTGCTGGAGCGGTGGGTGCTACATGTGCCGATAATATTGCTCGTAAGGAGTTAGCAGAAGAATTAGTATTAGTTGATATTAAAGAAGGTTTTGCCGAAGGCAAAGCGATGGATATGATGCAGACAGCTGCATTGTTGGGCTTTGATACTAAAATTGTAGGAAGCACAAACGATTATACCAAAACAGCAGGAACAGATGTAGCGGTTATTACTTCGGGAATTCCACGTAAACCGGGTATGACTCGTGAAGAATTAATTGGGATAAATGCTGGTATTGTAAAAGGAGTTACGGAGAATATTTTAAAGTACTCGCCGAATGCAATTATTGTGGTAATTTCTAATCCAATGGATACCATGACTTACTTGGCATTAAAATCTAGTGGATTACCAAAAAACAGAATTATAGGTATGGGTGGTATTTTAGATAGCGCTCGTTTCAAATATTATTTATCGCAAGAATTAAAATGCTCATCGAATGATTTGCATGGAGTGGTTGTAGGCGGACACGGTGATACCACCATGATTCCATTAACTCGTTTAGCTCATCTAAATGGCTTACCAGTTTCTAATTTACTAGAGGCTGATGCTTTGAAAAAAATTGCAGCTGATACCATGGTGGGTGGTGCTACACTTACTGGTTTATTAGGCACTTCGGCTTGGTATGCTCCAGGTGCAGCAGGTGCAGCCTTAGTAGAAAGCATTGTACGCGATGAGAAAAAATTATTTCCTTGCTGTGTATCATTAGAAGGTGAGTACGGACAGTCAGACATCTGTATGGGTGTGCCAGTAGTAATTGGTAAAAATGGTTGGGAGAAAATTGTTGATTACAAATTGAACGAAGAAGAACAAGCTGCATTTAATAAAAGTGCAGATTCAGTTCGTGCAATGAACAATGTACTTGTTGAAATGAAATTAGTTTAACAATATAAAGGATAAAGGTAAAGGCATCGATTTATCGATGCCTTTATTTGTTTTATGAAAAACCGAAAAGCAATACCGTTTGAAATTTTGAAACTCAATGATTCGGGTTTTCATTTGCGTATTGTTGCTGAAATAAATGGGAAAGAGATTTCTTTAATTGTTGATTCGGGCGCTTCTCAAACCGCCTTTGATAGTTCGTATATTTTTGAACATATGAAGGATTTAGAAATAAATTCTGCTGAACAAATCTCCTCTGGCCTTGGCACTAATTCTATGGAAATTTTCGAATGTGTTTTTGAAAGTTTTAGATTAGGCGATTTAGTGTTGCAAAATTACAAAGCTGCATTATTAGATTTATCGCATGTAAACCATACCTATGATCGTATGAATTTAGAACCAATACAAGGTGTATTAGGCAATGATGTATTGATGATGTTCGATGCTTTAATTGATTATAAAAACAAGCAAGTTTGGTTAGATTATTAGGCTGAGTATTTTTTTCATATATTGAATAAAATTTGAGGTATGAAAAAAGGAATTCTAGCAATATTAATACTTAGCATAACACTTAGTTCTTGTAAAGTTGGCAGATTTTTTATTTATAATTTTGCTGATATAAATGATCACAAGAAATTCCCGAGCAGAGAGTTAAAAGCTTCTGAAACTCCTTTTAAATTTAAGGATGGCAGAGGTACAGCTAGAATCCCAAAATTCATAATCAACGGAAAAACCTTCACTTTAGATGAGCTCAACGCAAAAAATAAAACAGTTGCTTTTTTAATCATCAGAAACGATAGTATTATTTTCGAAAATTATTACAAAGGCTATACCAGTACAGATGTAGTACCATCATTTTCTGTAGCAAAATCTTTTACCTCTGCATTAATTGGATGTGCCATTGCCGATGGATATATAAAATCGGAGAACGAGCCTATAACGAATTACATTCCAGAATTAAAAAAAGCAGGCTTCGAAAAAGTAAGCATTCGCCATGTATTACAAATGACATCAGGATTAAAATTTAACGAAAGTTATTACAACCCCTTTGGCGATGCCGCTACGTTTTATTACGGAAGGCAATTGAGAAAATCTATTGGTAAAATGAAAATGGAAGAGGAGCCAGGCACCGATTTCGAATACCAAAGCGGCAATACACAACTCTTAGGATTAATTTTGGAACGAGCTTTAAAAACGAAAACCATTACTCAATATTTACAAGAAAAAATATGGACTCCATTGCAAATGGAAACACCGGCAAGTTGGAGCATCGATAAGAAAAAAGACGGATTAGAAAAAACATTTTGTTGTATAAATGCCACGGCGGTAGATTTTGCAAAGTTCGGAAGATTGTACTTAAATAAGGGTAATTGGAACGGACAACAGTTGGTGCCAGCGCCATGGGTAGAAGCTTCCACAAAATTAGATACCGCTGATGCAAGTGTAAAGTATTACCAATACCAATGGTGGATTCCAAGACCGGGTAAAGATTTTATGGCCGAAGGAATTTTAGGGCAGTTTATTTACGTTTGCCCAGAAAAAAACCTAGTCGTGGTACGACTAGGTTCTGTGTATGGTGATGTACCTTGGAAGAGTGTGTTTGTTAAACTCGCAGAGAATTTATAGGTTGAGATTTTTATTTAATAGATTTTTTTTAAATAAATTTTATGAAATTGAAACGATTGTTTTTTGTATTTTTTTTATTTAATTCAATTGTTTTATTCAGTTGTCAGTTAGAGTGTCCCACAAGACCAAACCCAGTAGTAGATTACACCCTTAACGAAAAAGCACTTTCATTTTACCCTTACAAAATAAATGATACTTTAAAATGCTTAATAGGAGATCAACAAAATCAAACTATTTATTCAGTCGAAGTATATGATGGGGTAGTTCCTTTTAAGGATATTGAGAACTTGGATTGTGGTACTGGAACAGTTTATAATAGTCATTTCAGACAAATAAGTTATTACAATAATTTAAATAGTAAAGTTTTTGAGGTTGAATTAAAAGCTATTGATAGACATTTGTCCGAGTTCAGTTTCTACATTGTTAATTCGAATTTGAATGGATATTTTTTTATAGGTGAATATAGTTTTAGTTTTAACAATACAGGTACAATAAATGTAGATACGTTAACTATAAATGGAAAGTACTATTCAGATTTATTTGTTCAAAAGAATACTACTTCTAATCCAATTGATTATAATATTTATTATTCAAAGTCAAAGGGTTTAGTTAGAATAGCTAGTCAAAATAATATTGTTTTCGACTTATTAGATTAATATAAATCGATATTATTAATTATTATATTTTTAATGGATGAGAAAATATTAAAAAACCAAAAAGGAGCTTAGATTTCTCTAAACTCCTTCTGTATATTTCAATCTTGAAATTCTTTTCGTAATTCAGATTCGTCTCCCTGAATTCACAACTCACAATTCACAACTCACAATTCATTAAACATCGATTCGCGCGTACTTCGCATTCTTCTCAATAAAATCTCTACGCGGTGCAACTTCGTCGCCCATGAGCATTGAGAAAATATGATCGCATTCTGCTGCATTTTCGATGGTTACTTTGCGAAGAGTACGAGTTTCTGGGTTCATGGTAGTTGACCATAATTGTTCCGCATTCATCTCTCCCAAACCTTTGTAACGTTGTATGTTTACACTCTCTTCTTTACCAGCACCTT
>JAGVEE010000046.1 GCA_020058405.1 Sphingobacteriales bacterium | reverse complement strand
TTCACAAGACATTAATAATACAGCTATTCCCCTCAGCATTAAACACGCTGTAGAAAAAATAATGTTGCCAGAATTACACTCATTGGTTAACCATCTGAGTAAATTGGCAGAAGATTGGAAAGACATTCCGATGCTTGCCCACACACATGGGCAACCAGCTTCGCCTACTCGTTTAGGTAAAGAAATAAGTGTTTTTGTTGAGCGCTTAGAGGTACAATTAATGGCATTGAAACACATTCCCTTTGCTGCAAAATTTGGAGGCGCAACGGGAAATTTAAATGCACACAAAGTTGCTTTCCCAGATACAGATTGGGTATTGTTTGCAAATGAATTTGTTAACAAAAATTTAGGACTACAGCGCTCTCAACATACTACTCAAATAGAACATTACGATCAGTTTGCAGCATTGTGCGATAATTTCAAACGCATTAATACGATATTAATTGATTTCTCAAGAGATATGTGGCAATACATATCGATGAATTATTTCAAACAAAAAATTAAAGAAGGCGAAGTAGGTTCATCTGCTATGCCACATAAAGTAAACCCTATCGATTTTGAAAATGCTGAAGGTAATTTCGGAATGGCCAATGCTGTATTCGAATTTTTATCTGCAAAATTACCGGTTTCGCGTTTACAAAGAGATTTAACAGACAGTACTGTGTTGCGTAATGTAGGTGTTCCATTTGCGCATACGCTAATTAGCTTAAAATCTTTAGAGCGCGGCTTGTTTAAATTATTATTGAATAAAGATGCACTTGCTCAAGACCTCGAAAATAATTGGGCAGTTGTGGCAGAAGCGATACAAACCATACTTCGCAGAGAGGCTTATCCTAAACCATATGAGGCGCTAAAAGCATTGACCCGCACCAATGAACAAATTACTCAAAAAAGCATGCACGCGTTTATAGATACTTTGGATGTGAGCGAAGATCTTAAGATTGAGTTGAAAGCGGTGAGCCCGAGTTCGTATACGGGATTTTGATGAATGGTGAATTGTGAATTTGGGGAAGGACATTGCTAATAGGATAGAAATCGTTCAGGCAAAGAGAGCAAAAAATAGCAAAGGGCGCGAAGCATTTCTTTGTGAAACATTGTGTGTACTTTGAGTACTTTGTGAGCTAAAAATCAAACTAACTTTATTTCTGATAATTCTTTACCAATAGTTTGAATGCCATTAATAATTTTATTGGTTTGCTTGCTAGATGGTTGTTTTTTACCACGCACATATTGCGATAACAGTGTTGGATTCATTCCAATACGTTCTGCTAAAAAATTAGCGTTTAATACTTTATAATATTGAAAAAACTGCTGAAAATCTAGTTTTAGTTTTAAATTATCTACGGATATACTAAATCCATCACTCTCATAAAAAAGATTTAAGGCTTCTAAGAGGTTTACTTGGAGTAGCTTCAAATTTTTAGCAGTAGTAAAAACGTCTAAATCATTGGTATAAGCAGAGTATCCTGTAGATGTTTTTTCGATAGTTACCTCAATTTTTTTCTTTAGCTTTTTCATATTATTTATTCAACTGAGCCATTCTAATAATTTTCAATTGCAAGCCTTTACCTAATTCCTGACTCCCATGATTGGGAAAAATTATTATACCAGGCTTAAACTTATGTACTAGTTTTACATGAGACCCTTTTTGTGAAATTGGAACCCACCCATCACTAATCAACCACCTATACATCTCCGAACATTTCACAAACAAAGGTAAATTATTATTTACTTATTTACAATTATTTAATCAAGAATTATCGCTCAAGCAAAGAGCGCAAAAATTAGCAAAAAACACTAAGAATTACTTTGTGTATCTTTGCGAGTACTTTGAGTACTTTGTGAGCTAATAAAAAAATGAAAAAAACAATACCATTTTACTTCATTATATTTTTTACTTGTAATGTATTTGCCCAGAAAACCAAGGTCTATTCAAACATACACGAGGCACTGAATAACAAAGACTCCGTTTATATCCTCAACCTATCTGAGCAGAAACTTTTAACCCTACCAAGATCGGTTGCAAAGTTTAAAAATTTAGAGACCATAAACCTAAGCAGAAATAAACTCCTTAAATTTCCGAAACGTTTACGAAAAAATAAAAAGTTGAAGGAAATTAACTTAAATTTTAATAAAATTTCTGAAGTAAAAATATGTGCATATCAATATAAAAAAATAGAAAAACTTAGTATTGTTGATAATAGATTACAACACTTGCCTCCTGCTTTATTACGCTTACCAAAATTGCGCAACTTAAATTTAGCTAAAAACAAGATTACCGTAATACCCAATGATATTAACCGTTTGAAGCGTATTGAAGTGTTAATATTTTATCAAAATAAAATTGAATACATTCCTTCTAATTTTTATAAACTGAGTACACTTAAAGAATTCGATTTTTATTACAACAAGCTACATAAAATAGATAGCCAATTAGCAAACTTAAAAAACCTCGAGCGCATTTTTTTATCATTCAATAAGTTAAACGACATGCCGGAGCAATTATGCGAATTAAACAAGCTTAAGTTTTTATACTTACAAGATAATAATTTAAATGCCTTACCTCTTTGTATAAACAACTTAGATTCCTTGGAGCGCTTGGATATTCAAGGCAACCAGTTCATGTATTTCCCAACGGAGGTTATGCAATTACCAAAATTGGTAGAATTAGATGTGTCAAACAACAAACTTTCTGTGTTGCCAGATGAACTACTAAATATGCCGAAACTAGAATTATTGATGTTGCGAGATAATCCACTTTTATTTGAAGGCACTAACACCTCAACAAACATGAAGGTTCTAAAAGAGTTGGAGAAAAAGAAAGTGGTTGTGAAATATGCGAAAGAATGATGTGAGACTGCTAATTGCTCCCTACTCCTCGCTAATTTTCTTATTTTCGCTTCATGAACCAGCACCTTCTCCAAACACCCGATACCATTTGGAAATTTCATATTAATCCTGCCAATAACAAGCTGTTTATTGAATGTAAAACCGAAAGCAATGAGTTTTACTTATGGGATGCCGAGCGCGATGAAAAATGGAGCTTCCCCCTGTTGGAGAAACATAGCAGCAACATTTTACAAGTACAATACCCATATGCCTTGCTGAGCTATATACATACCGATAATTTGATGAACCAAGTAGTTTTGATGTGCTACGATTTAGAGAAACGTGCAGAACATTGGGCAAGTTCTGAGTGGAGACTAGAGGAATGTTTTTTAGGTGTGTTAAAAGTATACTCCGCTAAAATGAGCCCTCGTAGGTATGAATATATTAACCTACATAATGAAAAATTAGAAGAACCAACTCTGCTGCCCATTAGTCTTGATATACAACATGCTGAACGAATTAATTCTAAACAAGTACTAGAACACGAGGGTAATAAATATGAATTACAATACCTAGAGAATGAACATCAACTAGAATTAAAAATAAGTGAACAAACTACTACCCTGCTGGATTACAACACATTTGTTGATGATTATAATTTTGAATATGACTACTTAATTAGAATTGCCAGTACGGTTTTATTGTTAATTGATAAACAACGAATATTATTACTTAATTAACGAGGTATTTTTTTAAATTTGTTGAGTTTTTATAAAAAAATGGGGATGAAGCGAATAATGTTATTAATGTTGGTAGTACTGCCTTTTATAGGCTTCGCCAATATTGATTCGGTTGGCACGGAACTAGTGGAGGGTAAAAAATATATTTTACACCGTGTAGAAAAAGGCGAAGGATTGTATGGCATTGCCCGTATTTACGGCAGTACTGCAACCCAAATACAACAATTAAACAACCTGAGCTCTACGATACTTGAACTGGGACAAGTGCTTAAAGTTCCTGCAAAAGCTAGTAAAGCTAGCGTAGCGAATCCTGCTGTAGCATCCACAAAAACAGAAAAAGCAGAAAAACCCAAAACAGAATCCATCGTACAAAACCCTAAACTTAAGCTCGACCAATACGCTACACATGTTGTTAAAAAAGGAGAAACCTTATATAAAATTGCCATAAAATACGGCATCTCTGTTACAGAACTTAAAGACATTAATAACTTAAGCTCTAACTCATTAAGTTATAACCAAAAGCTTAAAGTGCCTAAACAAGGTCGAATTATTGAGAACCCCGATATTATTGAACCTACCGAAGAAGAAGCTAAAAACGTTAAGGTAGAAGTAACCAAAGGTACTGCTAATGTAAAAGTTAGCACCCAAAATAATAAACAATTAAACACTATAGATGTAAACGAAACGGGCATAGCCGGTTGGATAAACGATAAAAACATTAACGGTAAAAAAAGCATAGCCCTACATAAAACTGCAAACATTGGTACGGTTATACGTGTAACCAATTTAATGAATAACAAAAGTGTGTACGTAAAAGTTATTGGCACTTTGCCCGAAACTGGCGATAATGAAAATACGGTAATTGTAATTTCTAAAGCCGCAGTAAATATGCTGGGGGTAATTGACCAGAAATTTAGAGTGAACTTAAACTATTCGATCCCTAAAGAGTAAATGCAGAAGCCTTATTTAGTTGGTATTGCAGGAGGAAGCGCTTCTGGAAAGACCTTTCTCTTGAACTCCTTAATGAACCATTTTGAAGAATCGGAAATATGCCTGATCTCTCAAGACCATTATTACAAACCGATGCATACACAATTGGTGGATGATAACGGGCATATTAACTTCGACTTACCAGAGGGTATTGAACGTGAAAATTTATACCAGGACATTGTAAGTTTATTAGAGGGTAAAACCATTAAAAAGCAAGAATATACGTTTAACGTTCCGAAAGACGAACCCGAAATTTTATGTATTAAACCCGCTCCCATTATTGTAATAGAAGGTTTGTTTATTTTCCATTACAAGGAATTGTTTGATTTATTTGATTATAAGGTGTTTGTGGATGCCGACCATGATATAAAACTAAACCGCCGACTCATGCGCGACCAAGTGGAGCGTGGTTATACCCAGGACATGATTTTGTACCAATGGTATAACCATGTAATGCCAGCCTATGATGCGTATTTACTGCCATATAAACCCAATTGCGAATTTGTAATACATAATAATGATGATATTACGAATGAAATAAACATCCTTTCGAACTACTTACGACAAAAGATTTAAGATTTGTTTGCAATTGAATACAAAGATTATGAGGGTATTAGCATTTGCTAATAATTAGAGCCCAAATGCCTCTTTTATAATTTAAAAATTTAGTTAGATTTGCAATCTTGTCAAAAATGACGATATAATAAACATCAATAAAACAGAAGAATACTTAATTAAACAAATTTATGCAGGGAAAAGGTGCTATTAGGTTTTTTGCAATCGCGTTATCGATTGCATGTTTGTACTCACTATCTTTCACGTTTGTGGCCAACAATGTGGAAAGTGATGCAAAGGAATATGCCGCAGGCGATGTAAAGCTAGAGAGAGCTTACTTAGATTCGATGGAAACCGAAGTTGTTTACAATTTAGGGGTTGCTAAATTCACTTACCAAGAGTGTAAGCAATTACAATTGAACTTAGGTTTGGACTTAAAAGGCGGGATGAACGTAACACTTGAAATATCTTTAAGTGATTTAGTTCGTTCGATGGCTAATAACAATACCGACACAACTTTTAACAAAGCAATACGCATTGCAGAGGCTAAGAGTACAAAGAGTGACGGAAACTTTGTTGATTTGTTTACATCAGAATTTAAGAAATTAAGCCCTAATGTAAAGTTAGCTTCTATTTTTGCTACAAAAGAGAACTCACCTAGAATTACTTACAACTCGTCTGATGACGATGTTATTAAAGTATTAAAAGAAGAAGCACAAGGTGCTATTGATCGTTCGTTTAATATTTTAAGAACTCGTATTGATAAGTTCGGGGTAACTCAACCAAACATTCAATTACAACAAGGTAGTAACCGTGTTTTAATTGAATTACCTGGTGTTACAGATCCAGACCGTGTTCGTAAATTATTACAAGGTTCTGCTCAGTTAGAGTTTTGGGATGTGTACGCTAACAATGAAGTGATCAACTTATTGGACAAAGCAAACTCATCTTTAAAAGAGAAGGTGGCAATTTCTGGAACTCCAATGTTAGCATCGGATACTAGTAAAACTAGCGTTGCAACTACAGATACAGCTGCTAAAACAGACGATTTAGCTTTATTGAAAAATGTAAAGAAAGATACTGGCAGTACAGATACATCTAAATCTTTTGCAAACTTCGCAAAAGACAATCCTTTATTCGCGGTATTAAACCCGAACATCGGTCAGAATGAACAAGGTCAACAAATTGTGGCAGAAGGCCCAGTTGTTGGTTATGCCTTGTTGAGAGATACAGCTAAAGTAAACGCTTACTTATCTATGCCAGAAGTAAGAGCAAATTTCCCATCGGATATGCGCTTTTTATGGGGTGTAAAATCTATCAATGCTAATAACGTTTTCGAATTATATGCAATTAAAGCAAACTCAAGAGACGGTAAAGCGCCTCTAGGTGGCGAAGTAATTTCGGATGCTCGTGCAGACATCGACCAAAAGGGAAATCCAGAAGTAATCATGGCAATGAATACAGATGGAGCTAAAATTTGGAGAAGAATGACTGCAGAAGCAGCAGCAGATAAAAACAATAAAAAATCTATTGCAATTGTATTAGATAATTATGTGTACTCTGCTCCTACAGTACAAAACGAAATTTCGGGTGGTGTTTCTAACATCTCTGGAAGCTTTACAGTAAACGAAACAAAAGATTTAGCGAACGTATTAAAAGCAGGTAAATTACCAGCTCCAGCACGTATCGTAGAAGAAGCAATTGTAGGTCCATCTTTAGGACAAGAAGCAATTAATGCAGGTTTAATATCATCAGTAGTTGGTTTAATAGTAGTGTTAATTTTTATGGCACTTTATTACAACAAAGCTGGTTTAATTGCCGATTTAGCTTTATTCATCAACGTATTTTTTATAATGGGAATACTTGCATCATTAGGTGCAGTATTAACCTTGCCAGGTATTGCAGGTATCGTACTTACCATTGGTATGTCGGTAGATGCGAACGTGTTAATTTACGAACGTATTCGAGAGGAACTGGAAACAGGTAAATCATTCCGTTTGGCAATTGCCGATGGTTATAGAAATGCATACTCTTCTATTATTGATGCCAACGTAGTAACATTAATTACAGGTATTATCCTTTACACATTTGGTTCTGGACCGATTTTAGGTTTCGCAACTACATTGGTTATTGGTATCGTAACTTCATTATTCGCCGCAATCTTTATTTCAAGAATTATTTTTGAAGGACAAATAGCAAAAGATAAAGTGGTTTCATTCTCTAATAAATTCACACAAGGATTTTTTAAAGATGCCAATTTTGATTTCTTGAGTCGTAGAAAGATATTTTATGCTATCTCTACTTTCATTATCGTTGCCGGTATTATCTCTTTATTTGTAAGAGGTTTGAGCTTCGGTGTTGACTTTACAGGTGGGCGTACGTATGTAATTCGTTTTGAACAAAGCGTTTCAACTACAGAGGTTAGAGAAGCATTAACAGCAGAATTTGGTGGAGCACCAGAAGTAAAAACATTTGGTTCTGGTAACCAAGTAAAAATTACTACCAGTTATTTAATTGATAAAGGTGGTGATGAAGCAGAGAAATTGGTAGAAGGCAAGTTAATGGCTGGTTTATCAAAAATACAAAACAACAAAGGCCAAATTTTATCACAACAAAAAGTAGGTCCTACCATTGCAAATGATATTAAGACATCTGCCGTTTGGGCAATCTTATTATCATTAGCAGCCGTGTTTATTTATATCTACATCAGATTTAAGAAATGGCAATTTGGTATGGGTGCTATGGTTGCATTGTTACACGACGTGTTAATCTTATTATCATTGTTCTCTATATTCAACGGTATATTACCATTCTCGTTAGACATCGATCAGCAATTTATTGCAGCGGTATTAACCGTAATGGGTTACTCTATGAACGATACGGTAGTAGTATTTGACCGTGTGCGTGAGTACATGAACTTACACCATACTAAGAACGAAGGTTTAGCACCGGTAATTAACAATGCCTTAAACAGTACCTTAAGCAGAACCATGGTTACAGGTTTAACCACCATGTTCGTACTTATTATCTTGTTTATTTTCGGTGGTGAAATATTAAGAGGATTCTCATTCGCGATGTTAATCGGGGTAATCTTCGGAACATACTCATCATTATTCGTAGCAACTCCAATTGTAGTAGACTTTATTCGTAAGAAAAAAGACTAATGCAAATTAGATAAAAATTTAAAAGCCTCCTGAGTGCAATACTCAGGAGGCTTTTTTTATGCTCAATTAAAAAAAATATTAGAAAATTAAAGATCCGAAAGGTTTGGTTTTATTGAGAATTATTTTGTCAAGTACTTTATTTTGGAGATTTTCATAAAGTATTTTTGGAGCTTGATTTTTGGTGGCACCACTTAAGTGGTGGCACGAATAATGATGATTTGTTTACTTTGAGATATTTGATAATTTGGATAGATTTAAGCATTCAATAAGAAAGTTTGTAAATATTAAAATTTGATGAACCTGAAATCCATACTTAGTATTTTAATATTTTGCATTGTGTCTAAATTCTGTAGCGCACATATAGGTCTTGGTATGTTTCAATTCAATCCTGGTAAAACAATATCTTTAACTCACAAAAGCACTTTGGGTTATGAGTTTAGCTACAAAACAAGCTTTAAAGAATATTCACGTTTACACATGAGTATTAATTATACAAATTTAAATCCCGCTTCTGACACTGTATATGAAGTAATAAGGAGTACTAACCCTCCAGCATTCTACACTACAAAACTTATTTACGAAAAAATGAACATTATTGATATAAATGTAGGTGCTGATTTTACTCCATTAAAAAATAAGGATGTTAGCCCTTATGTTGGGTTTCAAATTGGAATAAATAACCAAGAATATGCATATGAAACGTATCAACAAAGTGCTTACGGAAATTTTAAACAAGGCTTTGCAGAAACTTCAGCATTATTAAAGTTAGGAATTGGAGTGAATATTGTTTTTACTGAAAACCTATTTTTCGATTTAGATTACAGATATCATGTCGATTTTTATGAAAATTCAAATGGGCTTAGGAACTCTACTTTAGGTATAAGTATGAATTGGAGAGTTAGATAATGTAATGTTCCCCTTCTATGGCTAAAACGGTATTTTCAAATTCAGTTTTAGCTTCGGCTAATAGTGGTTCTAGCTCTTTGTAGCGAGCAGAGAAATGACCAATCATTAGTTTTTTAACGTTTGCTTTTTTAGCAATAATACCTGCTTGTTTGGCGGTAGTATGAAAGGTTTCTACAGCTCGATCTAATAACTCGTGCAAGAAGGTTGCTTCGTGGT
>JAGVEE010000092.1 GCA_020058405.1 Sphingobacteriales bacterium | reverse complement strand
CTTTTTTTATTTTTTTAGCTTTAGGTTTATAACCCAAATAATCTACACGAACAGAATCTACTCGTTGAGAAGTCTTTAATGTGTAATAACCATCAAAATCTGCACTGGTTCCGGTAACAATTCCAGGAAATTTAATGTTAGCAAAAGGGATGGCTTCATTGGTTGACTGGTCCGTGATACGACCTTTCACAATGGTTTCTTGAGCAAACACATCGGAACATAAGAATATATTAATAATTAAAAAGAGCGAAATCCACCTAAACATACTATCGTTTCAATTCCATTTTATAATGTTTTATATCAGCTTCTACAAACATCGGGCCTACTTGTGTAAAACCAAATTTTGCGTACAAATCCATCGCCGTTAATTGAGCATGTAAGTATAAGTACGTAAATTCTTGCGGAATGTTCTGGATGACAGTTTGCACCAATGCCGACCCTACACCCATGGAACGAAATTCAATTAACACTGCAAATCGTTCTAATTTTACACCATTTTCTGTTTTTCTCCAACGTGCAGTGCCTACGTATGTTCCGTTAATTTCTGCTATAAAGTGGGTTGATTCTTCTTCAAACTCGTATTCTTCAGTCTCGTCTACTTCTTGCTCCTCCACAAATACCTTTCTTCTGATCTTAAATGCTTCTTCTAAAATTGATTGTTCTGTTATATTTTTTACAATTATTTCCACGTTAATAGGGGTTTGTTATTGCTAAATTGTCTAATTAATGCTTAAAATTATGTTTTTGTTTCTATCATTACTATAATCAAACTAAAAAATTACATACGAAACCCATTCAAATGAAAAAACTCAGCTTTGTAATGCTAGTATTGATGTGTATTTCAAGTGTTTCCATCGCACAAAAAAAATCGTATACCATTAGTGGTTTCATACGAGAAAAAGGGACCAAAGAGAGTTTAATTGGTACCAGCATCATCATTTTAAATAATAATAACCAAACAACCGTTAGCAATAACTATGGCTTTTATTCTATAAGCAGTAACCTGGATAGTGTGAACCTTTTAATAAGTATGGTGGGTTACCAACGGATGATTTATAAGTTGGCATTAACAAAAGACATTGAGTTGGATGTGGAAATGCAAGCCAGCAATAATATTTCGGAGGTATTGGTAACCGACCAACGCATGGAACGCATTTCTGAAGAACAACAGATGAGTATAATGAAGGTTTCGGTTGAGCAAATACAAGAGATACCAGCATTATTTGGAGAAAAAGATGTGTTAAAAGTACTTCAACTTTTACCGGGTGTGCAAAAAGGTTCTGAAGGAAATGCAGGTTTATATGTGCGTGGTGGTGGACCCGATCAGAATTTAATAATACTTGACGATGCTCCTGTATACAATGCTTTTCACTTGTTTGGATTCTTCTCTTTATTTAATGGCGAAGCATTAAAAAGTGTAGAACTTACCAAAGGTGGTTTTCCGGCAAGATATGGAGGAAGGCTCTCTTCTGTTTTAGAAATGAATATGAAAGATGGAAGTAAAGAAAGCATGAAAGGCTCGGTGGGCATCGGTCTTATTTCCTCTAGATTTACCTTAGAAGGTCCCCTCAAAAAAAACAAATCGTCCTTTCTAATTTCTGCCAGGCGTACTTATATTGATGCCTTAATTTATCCTTTCTTACCCGATGATACCAAAGGTGGCTATTACTTTTATGATTTAAATGCAAAAGTGAATTACGACATCGATCGTAAAAATAAAATATTTGTAAGCGGTTATTTTGGTCGCGATAAATTTTACGCCAATAACAGCGTCGGAACTTCTGAAAATAAATTTGGTTTATACTGGGGAAATGGAACAGGTACGGTTCGTTGGAACCATGTGTACAGTTCGAAATTGTTTTCTAACACTTCATTTATTTATAGTCAGTACAGGTTCAATACTTCCATTCAACAAAAGTACGATGGCGATCAGTTTTTAATTCGCTTGTATTCTGGTATACGTGATGTAAGTGTGAAGCATGATTTTGATTATGCATGGAAAGAAAATCATTTAATAAAAACAGGTGTACAAATACAACAACATAGATTTACACCAAGCGCGGTTACCATTAAAAACGATCAGTTTACAGAAGGAAATACCGATGTAAGAAATAATATTGATGCCTTGGAGAGTGCTGTGTATATTGAAGACAGAGCGCAGTATGGTGCACGTATTAAAACAAACATGGGTGTTCGCATTTCTCATTTTTATGTTGATAAAAAAAGTTATGGAGCTGTGGAGCCAAGGTTTGGTGCTAGCTACCAATTAAAAGAAGATTTAGCATTAAAAACATCTTATGCTTACATGAGGCAATACATACATTTGCTAACAGGTACCGGTGTAGGTTTACCAACCGATTTATGGGTGCCATCTACTTCTAAAATACCTTCGCAAAGTTCACAACAAGTGGCAATGGGTTTGGCAAAAGATTTCATCAAACAAAATTTTAACATTAGCCTCGAAGGGTATTATAAAAAAATGGATAACGTTGTTGCATATAGAGAAGGCGCAAGCTTTTTAGCCATTGATGATATTGGCAGTAACGAAAAAATATCATGGGAAGATAATGTTACAAGCGGACAAGCATGGAGTTATGGAGTGGAATTATTAATAAAGAAAAGTGAAGGTAAATTTAGCGGATGGGTGGGTTATACATTATCATGGACACAGTTGCAATTTGATGAGTTGAATTTCGGCAAGAAATATTATGCACGGTATGACAGGAGACATGATATATCTGTTGTTGGAATTTACAAAGCGAAAGAAGACTTAACATTCTCTTTAACTTGGGTATATGGAACGGGGAATGCGATTACCTTACCTAGAGCCGAATACTTAGCACAAGGGCACTCCCCGGGAGGTTCGGCCTTTGTACAAACCATGTATGTAAACGATTATGATGGCAAAAATAATTTCAGAATGGAAGCTTACCACCGAATGGATATTGGCATGCAATTTCATTCTAAATTAAAACGTTCGGAACGAATTTTCGAACTCTCTGTTTACAATGTTTACAACCGCCAAAACCCATATTTTTATTACGTTGGCTATAAAACAAACAGTTCACAAAGAGCATTAAAAAGAATATCACTCTTCCCTATTATGCCTTCAATAAGTTGGACCTATAAATTCTAAAAAGATGAAAAAGATACTATATATATTATTGGGTTTAACAACTGTACTTAGTGCATGTGAAACCGATGCAGACATTGATATTCCATCACAAGATCCTAAGTTAGTACTGAGTACATTTTTAGAACCCGGTGCCGAGCAACAATTGCTTACTTTATTCATTAGTGATCCTATTTTTGATGGAAGTAATATTGATAATACTACCATGATTACTACAGGAGATATAAGCATTACGGATGGAAATATAACTAAAAAATTTAGGTATGATTTTAACTTCAACGCTTATGTTTTAGTAGATGATAGCTTACTAATTGAGTTCAACAAACAATATACAATAAGGGCTAGTTACGATGGGAAAACGGTAAGTTCAACTTTAAATACAGTGAGTAATATTGCACCTGTATTTACAGAAGTTAAATTTGATAGTTTATTAGAAGAAGACCCGTTTGGTGGCTTTTATACTACCTATTTTGGGTATGCAAAGTGGCTCGACCCAAGTGACGAAAAAAATTACTATTGTGTAGAAATGTATGGATTACTAAAAACAGCAAATGGCGATACATCAAGAGTTTCGTTGAGCGATTTTTATAGTAATTTGTATTTAAGTGATGATGGTAAAAATGGTGGGCAGATGACAGCTACTATTGAGGCATATGCTTATAGTGGTGAATTTTTTGGGAATGATTATGTAGGTTTTGAATTACTGCTTACAAAAACTGACGAGCATTATTATAAATATTTTAAGAGTTTACAGAATTATGGAGGCGACGACCCCTTCTCTGAACCAAGTTTAATATATACCAATGTTACGAACGGTTTAGGCTTGGTTGGATCTTTTAAACCTTTTTCGTTTAGAAAAGGTTTATAGCTTTATTTAGATGATTTTAAGGCAATTGATGATAAATTGCCTTTTTAGCTATTTCAAATCAGTTGTTTTTTCATTAGTATTGCAAAAATAAGATTCAAATTACTATGACTATTGATAAAATTACGGAATTACTAGGTGCTGATGCCCAAACTTTATTAAACCATACATCTAAAACGGTAAGCAAAGACTTAATTCATTTGCCTGGTGCCGATTTTATTGATCGATCATTTGTACAAAGTAATCGTAACCCACAGGTGTTAAGAAGCTTAGCGAGTATGTATAACCATGGCCGCTTATCAGGAACTGGATATTTATCAATATTACCAGTAGACCAAGGGATAGAGCATACAGCAGGTTCATCTTTTTCTCCGAACCCTATTTATTTTGACCCAGATAAGATTATAGAATTAGCCGTAGAAGGTGGTTGCAATGCAGTAGCTACTACGTTTGGAGTATTGGCGAGTGTATCTAGAAAATACGCACACAAAATTCCGATGATGGTAAAAATTAATCATAATGAATTAATGACTTACCCAAATAAATACGACCAAATAATGTTTGGTTCTGTAGAAGAGGCTTGGAATTTAGGAGCATGTGCAGTTGGTGCAACTATTTACTTTGGTTCAGAAAATTCTAACCGCCAAATAGTAGAGGTAGCGCAAGCGTTTGAAAGAGCCCACGAATTAGGTATGGCAACTGTTTTATGGTGTTATACAAGAAACGATGCATTTAAAAAAGATGGTGTAGATTACCACGTGGCTGCAGATTTAACTTCACAAGCAAACCATTTAGGGGTAACTATACAAGCAGATATTATTAAGCAAAAACTACCTGAAAACAATGGAGGATTTACAAATGTGAAATTTGCAAAATCGCATCCTAAAATGTATTCAGAATTATCATCAGATAATCCAATTGATTTATGCAGATACCAAGTGTTAAACTGCTACTTAGGTAGAATTGGTTTAATTAACTCAGGAGGTGAATCTAAAGGAGCATCGGATTTTGCAGATGCAGTAAAAACAGCTGTTATAAATAAGCGTGCAGGTGGACAAGGTTTAATACTTGGTAGAAAAGCTTTCCAACGCCCAATGAATGAAGGTATCGAATTGTTGAACGCAGTTCAAGACATCTATTTATCAAAAGACATAACCATTGCGTAATTAATTTTAAACGCTTTTAATTTTAAATAATAAACATGGCTTGGTTTAAAAGAAAAAACGAAGGTATTTTAACAACTACCGAAGATAAGTTGGATGTTCCAGAAGGATTATGGAATAAGTGCCCTTCTTGTAAAAAACCATTGTATGCTCCAGACTTGGAAGCTCATCAATATGTTTGCAGTCATTGTAATTATCATTTACGCATAGGCTCTAAAGAATACTTTCAAATTTTATTTGATGATAATGAGTATACAGAATTGTTCCCAAACTTACTTTCTGGCGACCCATTAGAATTTGAAGACACTAAAAAATATCCAGAACGTTTAAAAGAAACCATTAAAAAAACAGGCTTAAACGACGCATTGAAATCTGGTCACGGAAAAATTAACGGCAAAGATTTAGTGATTTGTTGTATGGACTTCAATTTTATTGGTGGTTCTATGGGATCTGTGGTAGGCGAAAAAATTTCGAGAAGCATTGATTATTGTATTAAAAACCGCTACCCTTTTATGATTATTTCTAAATCGGGTGGTGCGCGTATGATGGAAGCAGCATTTTCTTTAATGCAAATGGCTAAAACATCCGCAAAATTAGCTCTTCTGGCACAAAACAAATTGCCATACATCTCTTTGTGTACCGATCCCACAACGGGTGGCGTAACGGCCTCGTATGCGATGTTAGGAGATATTACCATTGCCGAACCTGGAGCCATGATTGGCTTTGCGGGTCCACGTGTAATTAAAGAAACTATTAAAAAAGATTTACCTAAAGGTTTTCAAACAGCCGAATTCGTTTTAGAACACGGATTTTTAGATTTTATAGTAGACCGTAAGGAGATGAAAGCGAAGCTTTCGAGCTTTATAAATATGGTAATGTAGGTTGTACAATGTACTAGGTACACTGTACAATTTACATCTTACAAAATGTCGCAAAGCTTCTGCTTCGAAGGGCTTGTAACCGCTGGCTTTCCGGCCATAAGATTCTTGATGTTTTGTTCGATAATATTTTGTGTGCCCGCTTGCGTGTTCTCTAAAATGATTCCTCTGTATACAAATTTGAACCCCTTTACTTCTTTTTTCAAAATAACAGCCATTGGGTATTGTTTAATGCTATAATCCGCTGCAATTAACTGTCCAAGGTCTACAAGGTATGGGTATGGTAATTCGTTTTTCTTTGAGTACTCCGCCATTTTTTCTTCCGAATCTTCCGGACTAAAATTAGGGTGATTGGAGTTAACTGCCCAAAATTCAACTTCGGCATTATACTTTGCATGCAATGCTTTCATTTGTTTGGTTATTAAATCAGTTTTATCACAAGTATTGCCAATGAAAAATAATACGATAATTTGTTTTTCAACATCTTTTGAAGCATAACGTTTACTGCTAAAATCGAACATGTTAAAATCTTCTACAATTTGTCCGAGTTTGTATGGGTTTTCAGCTTGAGTATATGCAAGCTTGGTGCATAGGCATAGGAAAATAATACCTAATAGGCTTAATTTTGAGAGAGAGCTTTTCATCTTGAGAGATTTGTAAATTATCGCACAAATTTATTAAAAAAATAATACTAAGAAAGTGTTTCAATCCAATTTATGAAGTGTCCATCTTTCTCAATCTTACGAAAAAAAGTGAGTTGTCGCTTAGAAAACTGATGGATGGCAATGGCTAATTTCTGAATACATTCTTCTTTAGAATAAATTCCTCTAAAATATTCGGTAATAAATTTATACTCTAAGCCTAAATAAATTAATCGATCTTCTGAAAACCCATTTTTTAGGAGATTCTCCACCTCTTCAAACAATCCTTGCTCTACCCTTTTTAGTAATCGTTGATTGATATTATTTTTACGTTCTTCTGCGCTTAATGTTAGCGCATATAAATCCCATTCATATGTAAAATCAGAATGTTCGTTTAATTTATGTTCTTTTAAATACCTAATAATTTCGATAGCTCTTATACATCTTTTATGTGTACTCGTATCGAATGAAATATTATCGATATTTTCTTTAAGAATTATTTGAATGAGATCTGTTTTGGATATTTCTAACAACTCTTCTCTTAGTATTTCGTTTACCGGCACTTGTGTATAAATCCTATTATTTAACAAAACATCAAAATACAAACCAGTACCTCCACAAGCAATTACTCGCTTGCCCCTACTTGTTATATCAACATAAGCTTTATGGAAATCTTGTTTAAACTGATGAATATGGTATTGATCGTGTAAGCTTATAATATCAATTAAATGATGCATTACTCCATCATACTCCTCTAAATCTTTACCTACCCCAAGGTTCAGTTCTTTGTAAACTTGACGAGAGTCCATGCTTATAATTTCTGCATTTAATTCTTTCGCCAAACGTACTGCATACTTAGTTTTACCAGATGCGGTAGCACCTAAAATTCCGATAATAGTATTTGTATTAGCTAACACATTTTATAAATTTTAGGTTACCAGAAGTATAGGTTATTTTTTCTTTGTTTAAAATTAATTGTGGTTGGGGTCTGGTTATTTGTTTCAATTCAAAACCTAAACGCTTGTAAACATTACTTTGTACCCAATCTAAGTCGTAATAAGTCATCCATTCTTGCACTTGTAATTCTTGTTCAATGTGCATTAATAATTTAGAAAAACCTCCTACTACTGTACAATTTGTTTTAGTAGCAAAGCGTATAATTTCAAAGGATTTTCGCAGCTCCCCTTCTTTTG
>JAGVEE010000075.1 GCA_020058405.1 Sphingobacteriales bacterium | reverse complement strand
CGATGATTTCATCGGTTGGGAGTCGTTCTATAAAAACAACCCTTGTTCGTCAACCAGAATAGAGGATGTGAACACTCCTTAAACGCTCTTGTTTATGAAAAAGCAAATCAGAAATTTATTAATATTGAATTAGAGAATGTAAACCCATCATTATTTATTAATATTAATGTTGAAAAAATGCGACGTGCGATTACGAACATTTTGGTAAATGCCATTAAATTCTCTCATAAAAACACTGTAATTAATGTGTTTTGTACCCATACAACAGATGAGATAAGCATCCATATAAAAGACCATGGCATTGGAATTCCGGACAGAATTAAAGATTCAATTTTTGTTTCCGACCCGGTTATTAGAAGAACAGGTACAGATGGTGAAGCTTCTTTTGGATTGGGTTTAGGCATTGTTAAACAAATTGTAGAAGAGCACAATGGTCAAATATCCTTTATCTCTAGTAACCAAGGTACTCAGTTTACCATTGTATTACCACTTTACAAACAAAACACATAATTAGTTGTTTAAACATGTAAATTACAATACATATGAAACAAGTAAAACAACTTTTATACGCACATCCATATGATATGGGTGGTTTACCTATTCGTCAGCCTTTTCCAACCAACAATATCGACCATATAGGTCCTTTTATTTTATTACACCATGCCAAGGTTAATGTACCGAAACACATTGCGCCTAAAAATGCAGGAGTAGGACCACATCCGCACAGAGGTTTTGCGCCTGTAACTTTTATTTTTGAAGGAGCGGTTCATCACAGAGATAGCAGAGGTAATAATAGTATTGTTGAAAAAGGAGGAGTACAATGGATGAATGCAGGCATGGGAGTGATACATAGCGAGCGACCACCAGAAAATATACATGAGCTTGGCGGTGTACAAGAAATTATACAATTATGGGTGAATATTCCAAGTGCTCACAAAAAAGATCAACCTCAATACATACCATTAAAAGCAGATGAATTAACTATTGCAAAATACGATGATGATAAAGTCAACCTAAACATTGTAGCAGGCGAAGTTAACGGATTGAAAGGGCCCATTACAGGATTAAGTCCTTTGGCAGCAGCAAGTATTGAGATGCAAACTTCTGGTACAATTACTATTAACATAACCGAGAATTTTGAGTCATTAATTTACATTCTATCAGGTAAAGTTAAAATTAAAGGGTATGGAGAAGCGGAACACCATCATGCAGTAGTATTTGATATGCAAGGTGATAGCATTGAATTTGAAGCACTTGAAGATACTCGAATTTTGTTTCTTTCTGGAGAGGTTATAAATGAAAAAATGGTTGCACAAGGACCTTTTGTGATGAACTCGGAAAGTGAAATTATGGAAGCTTACCGCGATTATCAAATAGGGAAAATGGGAATATTAATTGAAGAATAATTCTTATATTGTTGCTTTATTAAACATATGAGCATCAAATTAAACCTCAAAAAACCAATTGCATTTTTTGATATAGAATCTACAGGAGTAAATGTAGCAAGTGATCGAATAGTGGAAATTTCTATCTTAAAAATTAATGTAGATGGTACCGAAGAAATAAAAACCAGAAGAATTAATCCTGAGATACCTATTCCTATAGAATCTTCTTTAATTCATGGTATTTATGATGAGGACATTAAAGATGAGCACACATTTAAACAGATTGCAAAAGGCTTAGCACAATTTTTGGAGAATTGCGATTTAGGTGGCTATAATTCTAATAAGTTTGATGTGCCAATTTTAATGGAAGAGTTTTTACGTGCCGAGGTTGATTTTGATATTAGTAAACGTAAATTGGTTGATGTGCAAAATATCTTCCATCAAATGGAACAACGTACCTTAAAAGCTGCTTATAAATTTTATTGCCATAAAGAATTAGAGAATGCACACTCTGCAGAAGCAGATATAAGAGCAACTTATGAAGTGTTGCTTGCTCAATTAGATAAGTATAAAGATACCGAGTTTAAGGATAAACAAGGTAGAGTATATGTGCCTGTAAAAAATGATGTGGAAGCCCTACATACCTTTACACAAGTGCAGAAAAATGTAGATTTTGCTGGTACTATGGTGTATAATGAAAAAGGGGAAGAGTTATTTAATTTTGGCAAACACAAAGGCAAAAAAGTAAACGAAGTTTTTCAACAAGAGCCAAGTTATTACGATTGGATGATGAACGGAGTGTTTCCATTATATACCAAAAAGAAATTAACAGAACTTAGGTTAAGAGCTTTCCAAAAATCTTAAGGATAAAAAACTTTATTGGCTAATTGCATTGACTTTACAAAAGCTTCAGTATTAATATCAAGAGGTATATTGTTTTCTTCTAAATAAGCAAACACTGTTTCAGTAGCAATATTACCCGTTAAATCGTCGCCTGCCATTGGGCAACCTCCAAAACCATAAATTGCAGAGTCTATTCTACGGCAACCTGCGTTATACGCAGCTGCGATTTTTTCTAAACGTGCCTCTGGTGTAGAATGTAAATGAGCTCCAAACTCTACTTCAGTAAAAAGAGGAGCTATGTTTCTAAATAAATAGTCAATATTCTTCACATCCGAAACTCCAATAGTATCAGAAAAAGCAAGTATTTTAACACCCATATCTACCAATTTACGGGTCCATTTTTCCACTACTTCTATACTCCATTCCTCTCCATAAGGGTTACCAAAACCCATTGAAATATACACTACTAATTCTTTGTTATTGGAAGAGCAATGTTGTTGTATTTCTTCAACTCTAACAAGCGATTGTTCGATGCTAGAATTGGTATTTCGTTGCTGGAAAGTTTCTGAAATAGAAAAAGGAAATCCTAAATAATTAATTTGTTCAAATTGAACAGCATCTTCAGCACCCCTAGTATTTGCTACTATTGCAAGGAGTTTGCTTTTTGTATTTTGTAAATTTAATTTTGATAAAACCTCCGCAGTATCTTTCATCTGAGGTATTGCCTTAGCAGAAACAAAACTTCCAAAATCAATGGTGTCAAACCCAACCTCAAGCAAAGAGTTTATGTACGCTACTTTTTGTTCTGTTGGCACAAAATGATGCAAGCCTTGCATTGCATCTCTTGGGCATTCTATAATTTTAATGTCTTGCATCAATAATTAAATCTTGTTCGTCTTGCATTATTTGTTTGTTCTTACGATAGGGGCGAATTATTAATCGAGTTCCTCTATCATAACTAAAGTAATTCCAAATCCAGTTAATTAGTACTACCATTTTATTTCTAAAACCAACTAAAAATAATAGGTGTAAAAACATCCATACAAACCAGGCAAAGAAGCCTTGGAACCTAATAAATGGTAAATCTACCACTGCTTTATTTCTTCCAACAGTAGCCATAGAACCCATATCAAAATACTTAAATGGAGTTAACTTTCTGTTATTAATTAAATT
The DNA here is from genome assembly GCA_020058405.1 of Sphingobacteriales bacterium. GTDB lineage: Bacteria > Bacteroidota > Bacteroidia > Sphingobacteriales > Sphingobacteriaceae > CAJBVG01. The sequence continues at coordinate 1,320 of JAGVEE010000075.1, read as the reverse complement.
GATAATATTTTTAGATAGATTTTTTGCTTGTTGCAACGCAACTTGTGCAACACCTGGATGTCCGTTAGGGTATTGCTCAGTAATCATCGCAGCAACATCGCCAATGGCATATATATTTTCGTATCCTGTAACTTTATTATATTCGTCTACTTTTATTCTTCCGCCTCTTACAAACTCTGCTTTTTCTAAACCTGGGAAGGTAGAAGCTTTTACACCGGCAGTCCATATAAGATTGGTGGTTTCTAATACCTTTCCGCTTCTTAACACTGCATTCCGTCCGTCGTATGATACCACTGCATCATTTGTGCGTATCATTACGCCCATTTCTTTTAAAAACTTATCAGACATTTCCGAAGCTTGTACAGACATGCTGTTTAGAACACGGTCAGAACTCTCTACAATGTTAATCTGCATTCTTCTTAGATCTAAATCGGGGTAATCATTTGGTAAAACGTGCATTTTCAACTCGGCTAAAGCGCCTGCAGTTTCAACACCAGTTGGGCCACCACCTACAATTACAAAATTCATCAATGCTTCTTGCTCATTAATGCTGTCTTTAAGCAAGGCCTCCTCAAAACTTTGCAAAATTAAACTTCTAAGATTTAGTGCTTCAGGTATACTTTTCATGGGCATCGAATGATTTTCGATCATGTCATTCCCAAAGAAATTAGTGGTAGAACCTGTTGCAATTACTAAATAATCGTAATCAATATCACCAATATTGGTAACAAGTTTTTGTGCTGTAGTATTTACCGACTCAACGTTTGCTACTCTAAAAAATATGTTTTTTTGATGTTTAAAAATTTTACGCAATGGAAATGCAATAGAATCGGGTTCTAAACCGCCAGTAGCTACTTGGTATAATAAAGGTTGAAAAGTATGGTAATTATGCTTATCAAGCATTAATACTTGCACTTCTTTATCTCTTAAACTTTTGGCTAATTGTATTCCTCCAAAGCCTCCACCAACAATTACTACTCTTGGGAAGGATGAATTCGGTATTTCTATTGACATTTTCTTATAAGTATACAATAATAAGTATTAAGTACTTGGATTGTTTTAAGTATTACAAAAATAGCATATTTAGTTGATACAAATTCAGGGTAAACATCTATCAATTATGGCAAAAAAAAATCCCGATGTTTTGAGGCATCGGGATTTTTAGATTTTACTAGATTCTAGTATTATTCGATAACTAAGCGTTTGCTTGAGTTACCTTTTGCTGTATTAATAATCACATTGTACACTCCAGAAGTTAAACTTGCTACATCAACTGATTTTTCAGTAGAATTTACATCGTTTAAGTTAAGAATTGTTTGT
>JAGVEE010000268.1 GCA_020058405.1 Sphingobacteriales bacterium | reverse complement strand
ATTGTGATGAGCTGTTTCCAGAACCATCTGTAATAGATAATACAACTGGGTAAACACCACTTACAGTATTACAATCGAACACATTGTTACCTAAAACTGTAATACTAGCAATTGAACAATTATCATAACTACCGTTATTAATATCGGCAGCAGTAATGGTAATTGCACCTGTTGAACTTGTAATAGTTCTTGAAATGTTTTGTGTTAATACAACAGGATTTTCTGTATCGGCAACTGTAATATTTACTGGCAATGAAGTTACTGTACAGCCTGGAGCCGAAGTAATATCAACGGTATAACTACCAGATGCCACTGCATTATAAGTTACATTATTTGAATTTAATAATGGAGTGCCATTGTAATTCCATTGGTATGTAAATGTACCCGAATTATCTGCTTGTAAGCTTACAGCATTTCCTGGGCATACATTTGTTGGACCATTAGCAGTAACTATGTTACTTGCTAATTGATTCACCACAATGGTTTGAGAGGTAGAACTAGAAGCACCACTGCTGTTTGTAGCTGTTACTGTATAAGTAGTAGTATTTGTTGGAGTAGCAATTACTACTTCTCCTGTAGTAGTATTTAATCCTGTAGTTGGGCTCCACACATAAGTATGTGTTTGTGGAGTAACCGCTCCACCTAAAGTAGAGTTCATGTTATTCTGAATTTCAGATTGTGTACGTGTTGTTTTCCATAATCTTAATTCGTCTATAGCACCATCCATAAAATTACATTGGCAACCGTTTGGATCTTGTCTGCCAATGTTCATATTACCATTGTTGAATGATAAACCAGAATATAATGTATGTTGAGTAGTTTGAACACCGTTTACATAAAATGTTAAACTCGTGGTTTGCGAATTCCAAGTTGCTGCAACATGCGTCCATTGGTTTGTAGGGATATAAGTATAATCATATCTCCATCCAATGTTTGGGTTATAAAAACCTAAACCTTGTTGGCCATGTGGGTTTGCTTGAAACAAGAAATTATAATTTCCTCTATCAACAATTGTATTGTTATCATTATCTGTTGGTTTAATCCATGCTTCAATAGTAAAATTATTTTGCATAGCATTAAACGCATTGTTATCTGGCACTTGTACAAAATTGCCATAACCACCAACACTAAGCGCATTGTTAGCTCCTGTAAATGCTGTAGAACCTGTCCAGAAAGAACTTCCATTACCAGCAAACGAGCCATTTAAATTATTAGATGAATTATCGGAAACCGTTGTACCAGAGACTTCATCAAATTTATAATAAGCCACTAAATTAGCATCGTTAACACTTGTGTTTTGTGAAGAAGCTGGAAGTGTAGTAGTAGCATTTGCAGTTAAAGTAATTGCTCCTGTATTATTATTACATAAAACACTATCACTTGCTTGTAAAGTTACTACTGGTACAATAGGTGCACATGTTGTAAATACAACAGTATCTACAGTAGAACAACCTTGAGCACCGGAAATAGTTACGGTATAAGTACCCGCCACTAAATTGGTAGCCTTAGCTCCAATTTGTCCGTTGCTCCAAGCAAAATTTAAAGATCCACCTCCGCTAGCTGCTCCAGCAATATTTGAAATAGTATTAGCTTGAAATGTAACCGAACCATTATTTTTATTAACTAATAATATTTGGCTATTTCCTCCACCGCCCTGTATAGCGTACAATGTACCTTGTGCATTAAATACTAAATCCGAAATTGCACCATAACCTGTATAACCAACATTTGTAATACTACTGTTAGTTAAATCAATTTTATAGATACTACTTCTATCTGTAGCCCATAGAGTTCCATCAGTAGGATCAAACTGTATTCCACTGTATCCATTGCCAGTGTACATAACTTGTGTTTGCGTACCTGTTGCAATATCAACAGTGTATAAATATCCACAACGATCTAGAACATATAAAACATTATTTTTAAATGTCATTGCAGAAACAATACTACAATAAGTGATGCTTCTAATGTATGTAGCATAACCATTGTTCTTATTTAAGCTATATAAATCATACCCCGTAGTTGCATAAATATCTCCTGAACTATTAACCGCAACAGCTGGCATACCTGAAGTACCTGTAAAACCAACAGTTGTAGCAATTCCTGTAAGTGGGTCGAAGGTAACTAAACGAGTACCACCAGATTGATTTCCGGTAGTTCCATAATATAAATTCGATCCTCCTCCAGATGAGCTGGTGGTTATTTCAGCAGTACCTTCGTTACCATATACACAAGTACTGTTTTGTGAAATAGTATACTGAGGTACAAATACAACGTTTACTTGTGCATTTGCTGTAGCAGTGTGTCCATAATAATCTTCAACTGTTAATTGAACTGTTTGAACACCAATATCGCTACAATCAAACTGATTGTTAGAAATGGTAATAGATTTTAATCCGTTTGCATCAAAAGAACCATTATCTATATCGGTAACAGTAAAAAGACCAGAGCTATTTTGTGCTAAATTTAAAGTGTAATTTTTTGCAATAGCTGTTGGAGCGGTTGTATCATACGCACCTACGTATACTGTTCTTGCTAATGTGTTTGATAAATTACCACCCGCATCTTTCATTTGGTATGATAATGAATAAATTCCTTTAGTGTTTACATTTACAGTACCTGTAATTGTAACAGGTTTCGGACAATTATCTGTAGCTGTTACATTAGGATCATTCCAAGGGCCACCAAGTGGTGCAACCTCTATCGAATTTCCATTTAAACTTATAAGGGGTAAAATAGTATCTAATAATTGTACACTGTAATCTTTATACCCAATATTACCTAAATTATCAGTTACGGTTAATCTAACAATAGAAGAACCATATCCATTATTTAAATAAGTATTTCCTTCAGATATTTTATAACCATAAATGTTGTTGGAATTATCCGAAATCCACATGGTTTCGCCATCATATGCTGTACTTGCAGGAAATATAGAAATTGGTGTAGAACTCTTGTAATTACCATCAATATCAAACACATGTATTACATTCCAATTATTAGGATTTGTACCAAAATTCTCAGCAACTCCAACAATATAAAAATGTCCGTTTGCTATAACTAAACTACCGTAATGATACATGATACCAGGTAAATTAATAGTTCTTATTTGTGTACCTGTATTTATATCCAATACTCTAATAAAATTTGTGTAATAATCTTTTACATAAACATTCACTCCGTCAGAAGTAATTCCACCTGCTGTAGTATTAGAGGTGTACGTCCAAACAGTATTACTACCAGATCTTCTGGTATAATTATTATAGCTCCAATTAGCGGTAAAATAATCGCTGCTACCTTGGTTCATCCATACTTGCATCATTTGATTTTGACCAGTATTGAATGAATTCACAAAACTTCCATTATTATTGTAAACGTAAACAGTTGGATTAGCCCACTCTGGATAATAAAACTGATTGGTATTAGGATTATATCCACCACCATAAGAACGTGTGTCCTGTGATCTTGTTCCTGTATATGTAATAGGAATTACAGTTCCAGTTCCGATATTTGAACAATCAAAACTATTTTTATCGATTGATATAGATGCTATTCCATCAGGATCTGTAGATGCACTATCAATCATTGCAGCAGTAATACTTACAGAACCAGAATTGTCAAGGTATCTTCTTATATTTCTACCAATAACTACTGGTGTAGAATAATTTAACGTGATTTTGTAAACTTCAATTTCTGTTATAAATCCAGAATAAAAAGTATTATTACTCAATCCAGGACCAACAAAAGCAGCCACTTCTTGTGGAGTACTAATTCCATTATTTGTAAATCTATTATAAGCATATCCAACATTGGTATATCCATAACTCATATCAGAACTTATGTACAAATCATGCCCCGATCCAAATGTAGGTCCATAATTAACACCAGAATACATTCCATAGGGACCATTAATTCCATCATAACCACCTTTTGTTACTCTTTGATCTGATGTTAAATTAAATAGAAATGAATTGTTAGCCTGTAAATAGTTGTAATTTCCACCCCACGACTGAGATGCATAACCACCAAAAACAGTACCATTTGCAGTTTTAAATAATACAACAGTCGCTCCTTGGTTATCACATAAATTGTGAAAAGCTGTTGAATTGGCTCCATCTCTAGAACGTCTGTAAAGTAATGTACCTCCAGGATTGTTTCCAATCCAATTAGTCATTACTAAATTGTCGCTCGGATCTGCAATAGTAGTTCCAGGGAACACTTGCGCATCCGAACTTTGGGCTTGAAATAGCATAGCTATTATAAACCCAATGCTGAGAAGTAAATTTTTCATTTAATTATTTATTTAGATTAGTTAGATACAACTGTTAAATTAAGGTATGTTAATGCCTCTATTATAGATACTGGATCTATAGAACTTGAATTCATTTTTAATGATAAAGAGGGCGAATTTTCACAATCAATTTCTTTGGTATTAAATGCTAATAAAGTTGAACTAAATGTGTTTGAGTTAGTTGCTTTTAATACTGTCGACCATGAAATGTTTTTAGAATCAGCATCTAAATTTTCGAATTTTAATAATAATGTCGAATTGTTATTATCATTCAAAATTTGCTGTGGATCTTGCAAATTTGTGGTGCTGCATTTCGCGATTTTGTAATAAACTTTTACTCCAGATTGAACACTGTGTAAAGTCCATTCATTCAAATTTGAGGTTTGTGCTTGAGTGCTGTTTGAAACAAATAGCATTGCTAACATGGCAAATAATACCATACTAGCACTAGATGTAAATCTAATTCTGTACATAGTTTAGTTTTTAGGTTTAAAAAAGGTATTGGGTAATAGGTAAACCAATAATACTTATTTAAGTATTACTAATTAAAGTAAAGATGAATATTTTATTCTTTAAAAAGAAAGAATTCTTGATATGTTAGTAAATAATATCACTATTAATTTGCTATTGGGCATAATATTAGAATAAATTAATGCTAACTTAATCTAGAGTTTATTAATTAGAAAGGGCTTCTAAACGATTTATTATTAATAAATGTAGTATCAGTAAGGGTTTTAAGAAAAGCAACCAAGGCTTGTTTTTCTCTAGTACTTAAACCTAAACCTCCAAATTGCTCCAATCGGTCTAAATTTTTAAGGAAGATTGGATCGATGTTATTATTTTCTTTAATACCGGTACTATAAAATTCTACTACTTCCTCTAAGGTGTTAAATCTACCATCGTGCATATAAGGACCGGAGAATTCTGCATTACGTAAAATTGGTACTTTAAATTTACCTGCATCAGTAGTTAAACCAGTAACTTCATACAATCCTTTACCTGTTTGCTCCCCATCGTTCATTAATCCATTATTTCTAAAAACATCCACCTGAGAATTTGTTAACAAAGTTCTAACTCCGCCGTGGCAATGAAAACACTCCCCTCGTTCAGTCATAAAAATATTGAAGCCTTCAAATTCTAATGGATCTGTAAAAAAAGATGCCGGTGATGCATTTAATATTACCAACTCATCTAGTTTTGAGTTTTGAGAAACTATGGTTCGCTCAAACTGCGCCAATGCTCTAGCAATATGCTCCATCGTAATTTCATCAGTACCAAATGCTGAACGAAAGTACTTAGGATATTTAGCATGCTCTTTTAGTTTTTTAACCACATTCGCTGGGGTTTCATGCATTTCAATCGGATTCAAAACCGGTTCTATTGCTTGAATTTCTAAACTGCTAGACCTACCATTCCAGAAAAATTTTTGTTGCCAAGCTAAATTTACAATGGCCATTGCTTGTATATTCCCTACTGCACCATTTACTCCTACGCTGTATTTTTTGTTATCTGTAAATGAGTAGCTAGGGTTATGACAACTTGCACAAGATATTGTACTATCACTTGATAAAACAGGATCATAAAACAACATCCTACCTAATTCCACGCCCCTTTTAGTTAATGGATTATTGTCTGGTTGTTCAAATGCTGAAAAATGGCTAGGTCCAAAATTAGTAATTACAGTATCAGGTATTACATCTTTATTTGTAATTACTGGCTTATCATCGTCGTCACATGCCACTAAAAATGTAAAGAATGCAAAAAATATAAATAGAATTGTACTAAATCGTTTCATTAATTATTGTTGAATAATTGAAAATACACTCGATGTTGCATTTTGTTTAAATAATAATTGCTTTGCATCATTTTCCATGATGTATCCATACCCATCATTTAAATTTATTTTATTTAAGCCATCTAACCATTGGTCTACATTCATGTTTAACTGAATAATTGCTTTAGCACCTGCTTTTGCTGTATACTCAATCGGGAATTCCAATTTCACTTGGTTCCCTTGTTTTCCTAAATGTATTCCATAACCACTCAATTGGTTTTGGTTGTTTAAAAAAACACCATCCATCATCATAATATGATATCCACCACCTAATTGACTAGGCCATTCCATCGAATTGTTTTCAGTATTGTTTTCCAAAGCAAATGATAAATTCCGAGCAGAGTCTATTCCAAATATAAACGATATTTTGGTGTACCTACCATCCGGAATGTCTTTTAAAATATAGTCTGATATAATTGCGTTTGTTTCAGATAAATTAATAAACTTATACATGTTTACATCATAAGACTCACCACTTTCTTTGTAAACAATAATTTTTGAAACGTAGTATTTTAAACTTTTTACATTCCAATTATTTTGCGTTTCAGTCGTATATATCAAATTATTATCGGCCCTAATTTCTAATACTTGGCTTTTATAATAATGTTTAAATTGAAAGGAAATTTGTGCATTCTCTAGCACGGTTTGCTCCTCCTCTTCACAAGAAAAAAGGAAAACGCTGAAAATGATGGATAAAAATAGAATACGCATATATCAAATCTAAGCTAAAATCGTACCAATAACGGTTATTTTCTATCTTTTTATACCTTTGTCTTAATAATAAGTAGCTGGTATAGGGTAAAGAGTAACGGGTAACAGGGAACTACTAATAAAAACTATTTAACCTTTGAATAGTTTGAAGATAATAAAACAATATTTGTACAGAATACAAGAAAATGGCAAGAGAAAGAGCGAAGCTGAACAGTGGAAACGCGCAGGATGCAGAATTACCTAAAGCAAAAATCAATAAAGAGAGCCTTAAAAAGGTTTTAATTCTAATAAAATACCTAAAACCTTATAAAACCAAATTTATACTTGGTATTTCGTTTTTAATTATTTCAACGCTGGCATCATTAGCCTTTCCAAAGGCAATGGGTAGTTTAATAGATGCTGCAACCATGGCCAAAGGTTATAGTAATATAAACACTGTTGCCTTGGTTTTATTAGGAATACTATTATTCCAAGCAATTACAACCTTTCTAAAAGTTATTTGGTTTGTGGAAGTGGCCGAACGTTCTTTAGCAGACTTGCGTAAAGACACGTATTTTAAATTGGTTACTTTACCCATGACATTCTTCTCACAACGCCGAGTTGGAGAATTGAACTCAAGAATTTCTGCAGACTTATCGCAAATACAAGACAGTATAACTATAACTATAGCCGAATTACTTAGGCAAATTATTACATTGGTGGGAGGCGTTATTGCATTAAGTTTCGTATCTGTAAAATTAACTTTGATGATGCTTGCCATCTTTCCAGTGCTAATTGCAGTAGCGGTAATTTTTGGTAGATTCATCAGAAAAATTGCTCGTAAATCTCAAGATCAATTAGCAGAATCGAATGTTATTGTGGAAGAAACATTACAAGGTATTAGCAATGTAAAAGCATTTGTAAACGAAGCTTACGAAACCAATCGTTATCGCTCGTCAATGGACCAAGTAATAAAGTACGCTTTGCGCGGAGCTAAATACCGTGGAGCCTTCTCTGCCTTTATCATTTTCTGTTTATTTGGCGCCATTGTATCTGTGGTTTGGTATGGCTCTAGT
>JAGVEE010000204.1 GCA_020058405.1 Sphingobacteriales bacterium | reverse complement strand
ATACTCCCCTCTATTGTTTGAGAAATCAGAATTAGCAACTATCGGGAAATTATTTCCTAATAATGCAAAATCCAATCCGTTATTGTCAAATTTACAATTTACCCAAGCATTTAAATTATCTGCTCTAGTGGCTAACATTGAAATAGCAGTATCGCAGTTTATAAATTGTCCGTTATAAAATGTTGTTTTATCTACAAAACTAGAATTATCATTCACACCACCGATAAGCGGTTCTTGCCAAAAACCAGTTCCACAATTAACAAAACTGATATTATCAAAGAAGTTATTGTCAAATCCCATCATGTTCTTTAAATGAAACCCTATTGTTTGATCTCTAAAAACTACATATTTTATCCAAAGAAACGCTATATGTTGCGTTCCATAATTTTGCGAAGAATAAACCCCAACACTACCACCTTGCAAAGTTAGATTAGACAATACAAAATTATCATCTTGACCTCCTGTAAGTGAAATCAAAGGGAAATCATCTGTTAAACCACAAATAACCGTTTTACCCGTTCCTTTTCCTGTAATACCGTGTGCTTGGTCAACTGGCAAAAATAATGTAGAAGAAATATAAAAAGTTCCTTCTGGTAAATCGGCAATATTATTAGTATCAATTAAATTCTGAATATAAGCTCTACTATCAGGTTTACCTACTCTTTCAGTTTTCCAATTAGCACCTAAAGGGTCTGGTAAAGTTTCCCAATTTGGTCTGCTCCAAGGTGTGTATTGAGTTCCTAAAATAGCGTTAGTTATCGCAGTAGGATTAGAAATAGTAGTTGATTGTACTGCTCCGTTTAAAGTAACTTCATTGTAATTAGTATAATCTTGATAGTGTGCCTTTAAATCAAATCCTGTAACTGTACCCGAACCTCTTACATAATTATCGTGTTCCCCTTCATAATACAATACATTAGTTTTTGGCGCAACTGTAGAAACAGCATTAGCATCATAACCTTGTATGTATTTGTTTAACATCGTTAAATTATTTGCATCGATGTTTAAAATTGGAGATTTTACTGCCGAATAACTATTTCCACCACCTAAATCCGTTATCTTAACATCTCCCATATTTTGCATATACAACATAGGCAAACTACCTGTTCCGTTAAAATTCCAAGCTTCTGTATCTAATCCAACAAAAGTTGAGTTTTGCAAATTATTAATATCCGTTGTATTCCCCCCAGGGTTTAAGAAATTTGTCCACAAATGAACATTTCCATAACTCGGAGTAGTACTATTCCCTTTCATCGTAAGAATAGTATTCAACCCCCCCGATTGATGTCTAATTATTTTATTGTTTCTAAAATAACCAGATGTAGAGCAGTCAATATTTATTGGTCCCCCGTGGTTAATAAATGTATTATTTGTAAGTATTGCATTTGTAGCTACTATTGTACCCCACTTAATAGATTTAATCTTGCAGTTAGATATTGGCGCACCAGCTTGAAAATTAATACTCTTGTCAAATAAAAACAAATCATCTAATACAACTCCAGTACTTCCTGCTGTAATTGTAATATTATCTACAAGTGATAATTTTGAAACACCGTATAGTTTTTGATTACTACTCATAACAATACTTGTACCTCTATAATCTCCTGCTTCTAATCGTACACTACCATAAGTATCAATAGCTGTTTGTATATTTGCTTTTTGTGATACTGGCAATAAATAAGCATTGAAGTAGTCAATTTCTTCTTGTTGGTTGTTTACGATATAAGAAGGATTTGAAGCTATTTTTTGTTTTTTCTTTTGTTGTCCTATTATATTTCGTTGTGCGAGGCATGAACAAAATAATAATAAACTAAATAATAAAATTATATTTCTCATAATTACAATGGTCTTATTTTAAGATACGAACCAACTTTTACAGTGCTTGTGCCTGATGTTATCTTTAAATGTTTTAAGCTAATCGTAGGACTTCCTGTTCCAGTTGTTACCACACCGTTAATTCTGGCGATACCGTTTGACAAAGCAGTTGTCAACCAAGTACCATTTGTTGATTCAACTGATGATAGTGTAATAGTATTCGCAGCGTTTTGCGAAGTAGTTGAAGTTAGTAATGCGGTACACTGCCCACCTGCTGAACCTAATGCGTATCTTGTTCCCGTCACATCATTAGACGTAGATATATATAATATCGCTTCTATTTCGTAAGCCGTGTTAGGCAATAAAACACCACTTACAAGACCAGTTATGTCAGAATAAGTTTGAGCAGTATTTGTAGCATCACTTCCAGTTACCTTATAATATGTGTAATTGTCTGAATTATTTGCTAGAACATACTCTTTAGTTGCTAAAGCCTTACCTGTAGCATCGGCATTAATTAAAGTATTCGTTGTTAATGGAGCGGTTACTAAACCTTTCAAAACCGTTTTTGTTATAGAATCATTTCCTAAAGTAGCGGTGTTTGAACCTGCTCCTATTGCAGTATGACCTATTACGATTTGGTTGGTTTCGTTGTTGTTTAATGGTCTTGCATTGTATCCTAAATATGTTGAGTTTTCTGACGTAGTGTTACTTGCTCCAGTTGAAGTCGTGTGCCCAGCATAACCACCAATTGCGGTATTATTACTACCAGTCGTGTTTGACGCTAAAGCATTATATCCGTTAGCGCAGTTAGCTAATCCAGTTGTGTTTGAAACTAAACAATAACTACCTATAGCTGTATTAGCCTCTCCTGTTGTATTTGCGCCTAATGCATCGAATCCAATAGCGGTGTTTCCATTTCCTGTTGTATTTGCGCCTAATGCATCGAATCCAATAGCGGTGTTAGATACTCCCGTGTAACCTTCTATATTAGCATCGTAATGGGAGTCGTTGTTAACTAAAGCATATTCTCCAAAACTTGTATTACCTTCTGAATCCCCTGCACCATTATTCCAAATAGTTTTATTAGTATTGTTATATTCTAAATGTGGAGGTAAACCGACACCTGCAATAGATGCATCAAGTTGCCCTTTATTAACTGCTTCATTACTCGCTGTAGCATCTGGAATTATTACTTTTCCTGCTGTGAAATTTCTAACCAATAAATCACGTCTATTTACTTCTAAACCGTCAGAAGTAACTCCGTTATAAACTTCATAAACTCCAGCTGAATTTCTTCTTAATCCAATATCAGCAGTATCTCCAGAACTTGAACCACTAGAATGGCTAATTGCTCTATCATTCCTGAATCTTAATCCATTCTGTCCTAATGTATATGTATTTTGTGGCGACATAATCTCTTCAACGCTAAAACGTCCACTTGCACCATCATTTTTAGATGTTACAAACCCGTTTGGCGCATAAGAAACTATAGAACCAGTAGCATCTAAGGCTAATGATTTGGAGTAAACATCCCAATTAGTTTTAGTTTCATTTGTGTAATTTGTAGAAAAAGCATAATCCACGGTTACGTGATTCCAATCTAACCAAACTGTTATAATTCTAGTTTCTCCATTAATTCTTAATTTACTTCCTACTGACTTCTCATTATGAAATTGACCTGCTGAAATAGTAACGTCAGTACCTAATGTAGTTATAGTAGAGGTTATTCCTGGAATAGGGATATTATGCCAAAGAGTTGTACCATCTGCCAATGCAAATAAAGAAGTATCAACTGTTTCATCTTTGTACCATTTTATACCATCTGAATCGTGAACAAAATACACTGGTATCATTGATGAATCTCCTGTGAGTACTAAACCTGTAAATCCTTGCAATGTAGCTACTTCTGCGCCAGAAAAATATAGATTAAGCAATCCTGAATCCCCATTTGAAGTTCCAGTTAATGTAAAATCAAGATTCCCTGTTAAGTGTATCTCATTATTTGGTCGTGCTGAATCAAATGCATGAGTTATAGTTGAACTATATGTTATTGGCAAAAAAGAAGTGTCTGGAGAATTT
>JAGVEE010000393.1 GCA_020058405.1 Sphingobacteriales bacterium | reverse complement strand
AGCGGCACTTGATGGTGAGATTGCGGTAAAACGCTTAAAATATACTAATTCAAAATTATATTTAATTGCTGAAAATAGTAAGTACCCTCCAATAGAGATAATATTAGAAAGCAGCCTACATATTTTAGGTGTAGTAACGCACGTTATTCAGAAAGTGTGATAATTAGGATTATGTGAAACGACCGCTAACCGGCTGAGATGCATTTAATAAGGCATATATGCAGCCATTTCATTCTTACATAGTTCACTATTAGTAGATTCTACCAGCTCATAATCCAATATTTCGGTATTACCATCCAAAACATACCCGTGCATACTACAGCCTTCCTTATTAAGGCTCATTATTTTAACAATTGTTGTGGCTTCATTATCAATTTTTAGCTTTTCCTGTAATCTGTTCTCTAAGCTTCTGTTGCCTTGCATAAGAACTGAAGAAACATAATTAAAAATACTGGCATCGGTTTGCTTAATATGGTTCACAGTAACCGCTTCCTGCACTATAGATTCAGGTACAATCCAGGAATATGATTGCGCAATATTATGGATGATTTTGTCAATTAATTGCTCACTATTTGCTAATTCTGCTAGACTTTCTGCTATTTTTTGTTTATGTGCAATATTCCAGTAATAAGAGGCATCATTTTTACTAACGTTAGTTAATGTATCTATAATTGCTTCATCAATTCCAATTTTCACAGGTAAATGAAGTTTACTGTTGTTTGGAGAATATTCTTTCTTCTCACAAATTATCTCTTTTAATAGGTGCTTTTCGGCATTTTCTTTTTGCATTTTGTTACAATACTCTTTATTTGCCGATGAATAAGGGGATATCTGAGTCATTTTGAGTTGCTCTTCATGCTTCTCCGTTATCACCCCTTCCTGTTCATAGTAGCATTGATAGTTATCATTCTCTGGTTCATTTTGTTTCAATAAAAGTATTTTTTCTTCCAGTTTTAAAAATATCTCGTTAATATATTTGGCATGACTGTTATAAACCCAACTTATCTGATTTTTATACGCTGCAATAGTAGTTTCTATTTTATCGTAATTAATTTTTCCTTGTTCTAACAAAGCAAGTATATCCATTTCTAGTTTCGCTACAGTATCTGCCTCAGAAGTAAAATAACTAGTAAATCCAACGGTATCTGTTATTGCTTTTAGCTTTTCTTCAATTTGAGTTTCTATAGCAGTTATCTTGTTTATCTGATTTATAACCAGTTTATTATGGTTTTGCAATTTATCGTTGTTATCAAAATATTCAGTATTTATACCAGGTAAATTTTCAATACATGTCCCATATAACCTTTCTGCTAAGGAGATATTATGTAAAAAATTTGGTATATCTGAGCCGGCAATAGCTTTTTGTACCAGGTCAGAAATCAACCTGTTAAAGCCCATCATGTTTTCATGTTTAGCTTCTTCATATATCTCGTATAAGCCATAAGCATTTTGCCATGTATAATAGAACGCATACGCAGCTCCCGTTATGGTTGGTGCTACGTACATACCGGCTACTCCCAGCATTTGAAGAGTTCCAGCCACATATTTACCTTCGTAAAATTCATATGCAGTAGTTATTGCGTTCAGACCAAAAAAAACAGATGCCCCATGTGAGAAAATATTTTTATTCAGCGCATAATAACTATACCCATGTATACCTTGCACGCCTGCTTTTATATATTCTCCCTGATATAGTGAATACAGCGAGGATACAGGAGTTATAACAGATACTAAATAACTGCCGAATAAACCGTTAGATAGTTTATTATATAGAAGTGCAGAGTCATATACTGCACTAATAACATGCTGTGTATTTGGTTTCATGTATAACTTTATCAGGTCTATTGCTACATCAGCTTCTTTTGCGTAAAGACCGGCTTTTTGTATTGCAGTATGTGACTTTTTGAATTTAATTTCTATCTCTTTAGCTAACACATTGGAAAGATCTGCAGACTCTCTTATACTTATTACTTTATTTTCAAATTGGTCTATTGCATTAAAGTCTGCTGCATTGCCACCTTTATCCGGATGCACTACTAACTTCATCTTTCTGAAATCCTGCTTATCCCATTCTAATGGATGCTTAGCAAGAACTGATTTAATTCCACTGATTTTTGACGATGTTATATAATCTTTACCGATAATGCCATTTACTTCAAGAATATCCTGATTATAGAGATAATTGATTAATTTATGTTTGTTGATATAGCTATTCTCCAAAACAGTGGCTATAATCTTTCTTAGCTGATCCTGCATATATTGAGTTTTTGCATACTGGGTATTTTTAGCTTTATTACTTACCAGATATTTGTCACTGAAGCCAGGTGAGGTAATCCATTCCCGAACTTCGTCTGAAGAATAGCCTAATAATCCAATACTATTAATTTTATGGTGGATATCAATTATTTCCAGATAATCTACTATTATCTCTGATAATATCTTCGGTATATAAGGCAGTTCAAGACTTTTGGATACCTGCTCTAAAACACTTACTATTGTCATTTTCTTATTTTCTAATGCCTGTAATCCTAACTCAGAAGCCTTTTCAAATGCCTGTAGCTTTTCAGAAGATGTCTTTATTATATCTCTGGCAGTCTGATGCTTATTATTTACTATATCAATGTCCGCTCCGTGTTCAACTAATAATCTTACCATCTTAGCAAGGTCTTCTGTACTTATTTCATCAGAATTTGCTAATAAATGTATAGGTGCATTCCCATGCCGGTTATAATTACTGAGAAATGCCCCATTTAAAATAAGAAGTTCTGCCACAGCTAATGTAGTATCGTATTGCAAGGCTTGATGCAAGGCGTTTTCCTGGTAAAAGCTGTCAACTTGCTGATTTATATCAACATTATATTCAATCAGTTGCTTGATTATATTTATATTCATTCTATTTATGGCTACGCTCCAAACGTTATCTCCTGAAGCAATAGCATTAATATCTGGTT
>JAGVEE010000304.1 GCA_020058405.1 Sphingobacteriales bacterium | reverse complement strand
TGTTACCTACCGATGGAAAGGACACGTTGGTCCGAGCGATGATAATGATGTGGGATTGCAAAGAAGCGAAGTGCTACAAGTTTGGAAGAAAAGAGATCCTATAAAAAGAATTGTTGATAGTATGATTAAAGATGGTGAGTTTACTGAACAGGAATTTGAAAGCACTCAATTAAAAATAAGAAATATTATAAATGATGCATGGTTAAGAGCAGAAAGCTCACCATTTCCAAGTGACAAATATTTATATTCAACTCTATATTCAAATTAAGATATAAAAAATGCAAAAAATAAGATACAGTAAAGGAATATTAGATGGGTTTAAACATTTACTTTCAAATCATCAGGAAGTTTTTGTTTTAGGGCAAGGTCTTTGGAGTCCTTGGTATGTTGGGGCATCTATGACAGATCTTGATAAGATTTATGGGAAAGATAGAATAATTGATTCTCCCGTTTCAGAATTAGGTACTACTGGTGCAGGTGTTGGTGCTGCAATTGCAGGAAAAAGACCAATAATTGTTCACCCAAGAATCGACTTTATGCTTTTAGCGGTGGATCAAATTGTAACACAAGCAGCTAAATGGCGACATATGTTTGGCGGAAAAGCTTCAGCTCCTGTAACTATAAGAGGTATGATAAATAGAGGTGGAGAGCAAGGTGCTCAACATTCTCAATCATTGCATTCTTGGTTCGCACATATTCCAGGATTAAAAGTAGTAATGCCTGCAACTGCAAGAGATGCAAGGGATTTATTAATTGCTAGCGTATTGGCTGATGATCCAGTTTTATATATTGATGATAGATGGTTATATGATGAAGAAGAAGATGATGCACCAATAGATTTAACTCCTTTATCTCAATTAGGGCCTAAGTTAATTCGTGAGGGCTCCGACATTACATTGGTTGGCGTTAGTTATACAACAAAAATAAATTTAATGGTTGCTGATGAATTAGCAAAGCAAGGAATTTCTGCTGATGTAATTGACTTAAGGGTTATTAATCCATTGAATTATTCAGAGATAGTTGAATCTGTTAAAAGAACAGGGAGATTATGTGTAGTAGATGGTTGCTGGACTAATTGTGGTTTAGCTGGAGAAATAATTGCTGGTGTTTCAGAAAGAGTTGAACCTAGTACATTTAAAGTTTCTCCAAAAAGGTTCACACTTACCGATGTTCCTGCTCCAACTAGTAAAGCGTTAGAAAGTAGTTATTATATAAAAAATGAAGATATAGTGAGTTACATTAAAAGTGTTTTATAATAATGAACCGTTGGGTTGAATTTTTGTTGGCACTAATAATACTGATTGTATTATCACCTGTCTTTATTATTATTACCTTATTGATTTTTTTTACAGATTTTCAGTCTCCCTTTTTTATCTCAAAAAGAGTGGGTCAATATGGAAATGAATTTAATATGTACAAATTTCGCTCAATGAAAAATGATGCGAAATTAAAACATATAGTTTCAACTTCAGATTCTGACCAAAGAATTACATGGATTGGGAAAGTAATTAGAAAGTTTAAACTAGATGAATTTTCTCAAATTGGCAACATCCTCCTAGGTGATATGAGGTTTGTTGGCCCTAGACCAAATGTAAAAGTAGAAACGGATTTATATACCATTGAAGAGCAACAAATTCTAACTATAAAACCCGGAATTACTGATATTTCATCAATCGTATTTGCTGATTTAAATACAATTCTAAGTCAAAGTAAAGATGTGAATTTAGACTATAATCAATTAGTTCGCCCATGGAAAAGTAGACTTGCAATCATTTATGTTCAGAATCAGAGCTTCTACCTAGATATGAAATTGATATTACTAACTGGTTATAATATATTTTTTAGAAAGGCTACACTCAAATTAATTCAAAAAATTGTTTCTAAATTTTCTAGCGATCAATTATTAATTCAGATCTCGGGTAGAGAAATCACACTTTTTCCATATCCACCTCCAGGCTCAAATTCTATTGTTACTTCCCGTTAATTACAAGCATTGACTTGTTTGAATTAATTTCCCCCACATTTTAAGATTTATTTAATACAGCAGTAAGTAGGGTGAAAAATTGTATTAAATAACCATTTTTCATTAACCTTCTTTTCAAAGCTCACAGACCTATCTCTTGGTCAACTATTCCCCTTATTTAATTATATTTAATTCGTTTATTAGAATAAAATCATCATTTAAAGTGTATATGAACTGTTAGCCCCATGCTTTAATATTAATTATAATACTTTTATATTGGTTAATTTGATTAAAAATGCGATATCTTTGTAAATCTTTATAGTTTGAACTATGCCATTGATGCAAAAAATTTTAAGTCGATATGCGGGCAAATATGCCTCTAGGTGGCTTGTTCTTTTTATCGACATGTGTCTGGTTACTATTGGCTACCTATTAGCATGGGTTGTTAGATTTAACTTCCAAGTGGATCAAATGAGTTTGTTCGAAGTTACTACTAGTTATTATTTCATCGCTGCAATTTATTTAATTTTCTTCTTTATTTTCAAATCATTTGTTGGTGTTATTCGACATACCAGCATGTATGATACCATTAAAATTATACAAGCTGCATCAGCCGCAGCAATTACAGCATTTATAGCTTCCTATGGGTATAAATTTATATCCTACGATCACACTTATCCTATACCTAGCTCCATAATTCTTATACATGCATTGTTAACAATTTTTATGTTAATCTCTGCAAGAATTGTATTTAAAGCAGCCTTTATTACCATTGCGGGTATGGGCGAAGGTGTAAAAAGAAATGTGCTAATTTATGGTGCAGGCCAATCGGGTATAATTACACTTAATACCTTAAGCCAAGACTCAAGGTCTGAAGTAAATGTGGTTGGGTTTATTGATGATAATACTTCTAAGGTAGGAAAAACTTTAGCCGGAATTAAAATTTATTCGGCAGATGAAGCATTAAATGGAATGCTTGATAAACGTAGTATTTCTGAAGTAATTCTATCTATACAAAACATTTCTTCTATACGTAAATCGGAAATTGTAAACCGTTGTTTGGAAATGAATGTACAAGTTAAAAATGTACCTCCTATTGCCAGATGGATTAACGGGGAGCTAAGTTCTCGACAAATTAAAGCCGTTCGTATCGAAGATTTATTGAATCGCGAACCCATTAAACTTAACCAAGAAAATATTTTTAACGAGTTAACTGGTAAAATTATAATGATTACCGGTGCTGCAGGCTCTATTGGTTCTGAAATTGCACGACAAGTGGTTTCTTATAAACCCAAAATGGTGATTTTTGTCGACCAAGCAGAAACACCGATGTATGAGTTAGAAATAAACCTCCGCAAACGCATAGAACGATATCATGTAATGACGAAATTCATTATTGCAGATGTTTCTGATGTATGTGCGATGGAACGTATTTTTATAGAATACCAGCCTACCAAAGTATTTCATGCCGCTGCTTACAAACATGTTCCATTAATGGAATCTAACCCTCATGAAGCCGTTCGAGTAAATGCTTTAGGTACCAAAAATATGGCAGACCTCTCTATGAAACATGGAGTGAAGAAGTTTGTAATGGTATCTACAGATAAAGCAGTAAACCCAACCAACGTGATGGGTGCTACCAAGAGAATTGCCGAAATGTATATCCAATGCCTAAGTCAGTTAGATAATCATTCTACCGCCTTTATAACCACTCGTTTCGGAAATGTATTGGGTTCTAATGGCTCGGTAATCCCGATGTTTAAGAAACAAATTGATGCCGGAGGTCCAATAACAGTAACCCACCCAGAAATAACTCGTTATTTCATGACAATTCCAGAAGCTTGTCAGTTAGTATTGGAAGCTGGTTCTATGGGTAAAGGGGGCGAAATTTTTATTTTTGACATGGGAGAGTCGGTGAAAATTATCGATGTAGCTAAAAATATGATTAAACTTTCGGGTTTAACTTTAGGTAAAGACATACAAATTGAGATTACAGGCTTAAGGCCGGGAGAGAAATTATACGAAGAATTATTAAATGATTCGGAGAATAATAAACCTACTTATAACCCTAAAATTCAAATTGCTAACGTTCAAGAGTATGAATATTCATACGTAAAAGAAGAATATGCCAAACTAGAAGTATATTGTAAAACTAATGACCATTTAGAGTTAGTTAGCCAAATTAAATCGATGGTTAAGGAGTATGTAAGTAACAATTCCATTTACGAAACACTCGACTAGAATATTCTTAACGAATTTTTAATATTAAACTTGTATTTTCGGGTATGCGTGTTTTTCTCTTCACCTTTTGGTTTTTACCCGACAATCGGACTGCCGTTAACAGAATTAAATACTTCAAGAAGAAATTTGTGGAGGCAGAAATAGATTTGCACTTGATTTATTGCGACGATAGCTTACCGCAATCTCATCAGAATAATTTATTTTATAAAATACCACACGTCCATTTCTTTTATAAATTTTCTAGATTCTTGCTAAAGAAGCAGTGGTTTACCTTTTACAAAATTGTCCATTTTTTTTACATCATCAGTAGAAAAAGAGATGTATATGATTTTTATAGAAATTACAGAGCAATTGAAGCTCAAAAAGCAACCAGTTACCATAAAAATGATGTGGTGATTACTTCTGCACCACCGTATTCTGCACTAAATATTGGTTATTACTTAAAGAGAAAGTACGGCGTAAAATGGATTATCGATTACAGAGATCCTTGGACGTTGGGATATTCTACATTAGGTTACAGCAATTTAGCAGACAAACTCCGTAAATTAATTCAACGTAAAGAGGAACTGAAATTTTTAGAATCAGCTGATCAAATTATTACAGTTTCGGATAGTTTGCGAAAAATGTTTCCTGAAAAGTTTCAACATAAAATACACGTAATATCAAATGGCGCGAATACAGATGAGATGGATTTTTCTAAAATAAATTCTAGACCTGAATGTTTTTCGATAGTATACGCGGGCACTATGCATTCACAACAATTAGAGGATATTTATTTTTTCGATGTAGTTCGCAAATTCATTTTTGAAGAAAAAATAAAACCAGAAAATTTTAAAATTCATTTTGTTGGATCTGCAGATTCAACAGAGCTCAAGTCGGAAATTAGCAAACATCATTTAGAGGAGTTTGTGAATTGCACTAGCAGAGTAGAACTACCAGTTTTGTATGATTTTATGTACGATGCTTCGATGTTTTTACACCTAAAATACTCCGAAAGAGATAAAATAATTACCTCTAAACAATACGATTATTTAGCATTGCAAAAGCCAATTCTATTAGCCGAAACAGACAATGGCGATTTGGAAGAAAGCATTTTAAACAACAATGCTGGCTATGTTTGTAAAAATAAAGATGAATTATATTATACATTACATCAGGAATATTATAAATTTATAAACAATAAAGACGTTCGAATTTACCGTGATGATAATTTTATAAATCAAATAAGTAGAAATTATGCCTCTAGTAAATTAATGGAATTATTGTACGGTGAAAGCATATCTCAATCTAAACTCGAAAAAGATATTGATTTGAAATTTACAAATGTAAAATGGAACTAGCTAAACTTATTTTACTCCTTTGTACGTCCTTTGGTTTTGTTTGGTTTGCAATACCCACTCTTATAAAAGTTGCTCATAACGGCAATTTTTTCGATCAGCCAGACCATGTTAGAAAAGTACATGAGACAAGTATCCCAAATATTGGAGGTGTTGCTATTTTCTTTGGTTTTTTATTTTCCTGTATTATATTCTTAAAAGCAACGGCTATAGAATATGGTAATTTTTTACTTGGAGCCTCCATGATTATTTTTAGCATGGGCATACGCGATGATATGTTGGGCTTAAACGCCTATATTAAAATTGGCTTGCAATTAATAGCCTCTTTTTTAGTAGTGTATTTTGCCAACGTTAGAATTGATAGTTTATTCGGATTGTTTGGAGTTGGAATTTTGCCCATTTACATTTCCATCCCTTTTTCTATATTCACAATCATCGTAATTACAAATTCAATAAATTTAATTGATGGAATCGATGGGTTAGCTGCTAATATTGGAATTGTAATTTGTGCTGTTTATGGTATTATGTTTTACGATATGGGCCAACCTGGTTGGAGTAGAATAGCCTTTGCTTTGTGCGGAGCACTGTTAGGTTTTATTAAATTTAATTTTGCGCCCGCAAAAATTTTTATGGGCGATACCGGTGCATACATTGTTGGGTTTATTCTAGCTATTTTAACCATTCAATTTATAGAGTTAAACAGGTTCGACACCATCAGTAATCCTACTCCATATATTAAATCAGCACCTGCTGTTGGCATCGGTTTTTTATTCGTGCCATTGTTTGATACATTGAGGGCATTCTCTATTCGTATCGCAAGTGGGAAGTCGCCATTTTTCGCTGATCGCCAGCATTTACATCATTTTTTACTAGACAAACATTGGTCGCATAGGCAAATAAGTTTATTCCTTCCAGCGTTATCTTTATTCTTCATTGTATTGTGTTTATTATTGCAAGAGATTGGTAGTTTCACGATGATTACTTCTTTGGTTTTAATAGGTGTAGCAGGACATTTTACAATCCAATATTTAAAAGGTAAAAATGAAAATTAAGCACATCCCGTTTTTCTTTTTTCTCTTTTCTTTTTATAACGTCAAGGCACAGTTCATCCCTATTCACCATTACTCAACAGAACTAAACTCTTGGTACAACGATTCAAAATACAATCATACTTCTCTACAACCATTTTATTCAACTGATACCACAGCAGAAGAAAAAAGTATTCGAAGATTTTGGTTGGGTAGGAAGTTGTATGACGAACATTTATTTCAATATAAAACAGAAAAGTATAAAATAAATATAGATTTTTTACCAGATATGTACATCGGTACAGAAGGCGATGGCAGAACACTATGGAATAATACTAGAGGTTTAGATATTAATGGCACTGTTGCCAAAAATTTTTCATTCGGATTTCAATTGTATGAAACACAATCATTATTTCCTCAATATTTAGATTCCGTTAATATTGCAAAAAAGGCGGTGGTGGGCCAAGGTTGGTTCGAACCAAGAACTACATTATTACAATTGTTTGATTATACCTATAGCACTGCACACATAGCTTACAAAACTGGGAATTTCAATTTTCAGTTAGCAAATGATAAATTATTTATTGGCGATGGTTATCGTTCTTTATTACTATCAGATGTTTCTATTCCTTACCCATATTTCAAAGCAAGTTTTGAAACAAAGCGATTGCAATACACTTCCATATACATGCAACATGTAGATCCATTTGCGCCTAAATTATCTCAAGAGTTAGGCCAACGAAAAAAATGGGCTGTAATGCATTACTTCAATTGGAATTTTAATGATAAATTGAGTTTGGGTTTATTTGATGCAGTAATTTGGCAAGACGATGACTCTGTAGGTAAGCGAGGTTTTGAAATGAGTTATGCGAATCCGATTATTTTTTTGAGAGCCGCTGAATACACCACGGGCTCATCAGACAATGCACTCATCGGATTAAACCTAAAATACCAATGGAATAAAAATAATAAAGTGTATTTCCAACTCTTATTAGACGAGTTGAGGTTGCAGGAGTATATTGCCAATAATGGGTGGTGGGCAAATAAATTCGGAATACAGCTAGGTGTGCGATCTCGAAACATATTCAAAATTGAAAACCTAAATGGTTTTACTGAAATTAATTTAGTGAAACCCTATACCTATACTCACAAAAATACACTTAGAAGTTACACCAACTATGGCGATGCTTTGGCACATCCATTAGGAGCTAATTTCATAGAAAATGTTACTCGCATAGAATACGCTTACAAAAGATGGCGACCAATGTTGCAAGTTAATTATGCTAGATACGGAGTTGATTCTACGAATGGCAATACTAACATGGGAACTAATATTTTGGCTTCTTATAACACCCGCGATAAAGAGTATGGCAATAAGCTATTGCAAGGAATTCCTGCCTCTTTGTTGTTCATAGATGTACGTTTGGCTTATGTACTAAACCCTAAAACTAACTTGCGCTTCGAGCTAGGTTATATTTATAGAGATAATAAAGTTGATGGTGTTTCAAACACAAGTAACATCATCACCTTTGGCCTTAGAAGTTCGTTTAGGAATTTATATTTTGACAGATAAAAGCAAATTAATAAATGTGCAAATGCGAAAATATGCAAATGAGGGTCCCCCATTTGCACATTTGCA
>JAGVEE010000182.1 GCA_020058405.1 Sphingobacteriales bacterium | reverse complement strand
ATTACATTTTACTCAATATTTTCTTATCGATGTAAAAAGTGCCAAATGGGATAATGCTCGAAGCGAGCACTTGCAAAGTGATGCCTAGTTTCCATTTATGTTTAACAGACATTATTACTGCATATACCACAAAGAGTACAAACAATAATCCATGCGCTTGTCCAACTATTTGAACTGGAACTGGGTTGCCTCCCCAATATTTTATGGGCATTGCTATAAATACCAACACTAAAAAAGAAATTCCTTCTAAAAAACCTATTAATCTTAATTGGCCTATTCCGGGTATTAAAAATTTCGACATCGTTTTAATTTATGCCGAAAGTAGAACATAAATGGCGCTAAACAAAATATATTTTTATTCGAATCTTTCTGGAAATTGTTTTATAATTCCTTCGGATAATACATTAGCTAGTTTATAAGTTTCAGTTATAATTTTATCAAAAACTTCCACATCATAACTAAAGTTTTCAGTTACTCTATTTTGTAATTGCAAATCAAATAATTGAGAATGCAATAGCATCAAATAACTTAGTTCTTCTTTGCTCCAATTCGGATTTACTTTTATTAAATACTCGATAATTCTTTTCACATTATAATCCATTCTATCACTTGCGGCTTTCAAATCTTCTGTGTTATTACTAGATTTATTTCTGATGATGCTAATAGTTAAGGCAGTATTGGAACTAATTAACTGACAAAATTCATCTCCTTTTTCTAATCCATAATATTTGGTAAACATTCTGCCCATATCTTCTTGGTTTATCATTAATCTATACAGGGTCTCTTCTGTACCAGGTAACCGATCTACCAAGCATAAAATGGCTTGCCGCGACCAAATGGCATCGTCAATCCATAAACGCGACATTTCCGCTTTAAAAACCAATCGCTTCGTATTTTCTATAGTTCTTCTTACTTTTTGTGCATGTGTGGTGAATACTGTACAGAGTAAGATACTGCATAGTATTAATTGGAGAGCTTTTTTCATTTTAGGTATTTGTATAGCCTAAAGGTAGGCTTACAATAGGCTACTTGTATGATTTATCTTATGTATTTCGTAAAACTCAATTGGTAGGCCATCAGGGTCACTTATAAAAGTAAAACGTTTGCCTGTAAACTCATCAGTTCGTATAGGCTCTACCTCAATACTATGCTCTTTCATCTTTGCCAAAACTTCCACTAAATTTTCTACCTCAAATGCCAAATGCCTAAGGCCTGTAGCTTCTGGATAGCTTGGTCTCGCAGGTGGATGAGGAAAAGTGAACAATTCAATTACATAATTTCCATTTAATCCTAAATCTAACTTATACGAATCGCGTTCTTCTCTATACGTTTCGGCCATTATTTCTAATCCTAATACCTCGGTGTAAAAATGTTTAGAACGCTCGTAATTGCTCGCTATAATGGCAATATGATGAAGTGCTTTAATCATTTAAATGAAAAATAAAGGCGGTGGTTATAGAGTTGTTGGTATTGCTGGCATTTAGTATACTATTATTTTCTCGAAATATTAATTTATCTGTACGGTACATTTTTCCCTCTAATCTTAACATCGCATATTTATTGAGTTGCCAGTCGTAATTTAATGAAAATCCAGCACCCACAAAACCAAAATTCGTTCCAAAAAAATAGTCGTTTGTAGAAAATACATTTTGATAATAATCATTTAAATATTCTGCCCTAAAGGCAAAGGCATGCTTAGCATTTAAGGTATACCTCGCTACCAAAATCGGCGAATACCACAAATAGTATAAATTATCTTGAATCATACTTTGTTGAGATCCAATATCGAAACCAAGTATGGTTCCAAACTTTTCTGTCCATTGAATTTGTGCGTAAAAATTATGGAAGTATCTTTCTTTAATTTTGTTGAAAAAACTCAACCCATTGTTTCCAATATATGAGCTACTGTTTAAAAGTATTTTAGCATTCGGTCTGTACTGTAGTTGAGTTCCAATACTCAGGGGGTAATTGTCGGGTTTATCTATCACCTGCCAACCGTTTAATACCAAAAAACTTGCAAACCATTTTTCATTTTTACTGGTAAAAGAAACTTTTGCACCTGCTTCATAGTAGGGGCTAGCCTCTGCTTGCAAACTTCTAGTAAGTGTCCAATTATCTTTACCAATTACACCTTCTGCACCAATGTGTGATGGGAAAATTCCAATATCAAACCATAGATTATTTTTTTTACTTAGTTTTATACCCACACTAGATTCATAAATGTATTTATAATTATTATCCGAAGTGTAATTCCTATTTGCATAAGATCCTATCATTACACCCAAATTAGCTCGGTACTTATCAGTATTATAACTCGCTCTTACTAATGCTAGGTTAATAGCAATCTCATTGTTTTTATGGTGATTTACTATACCCTTTAATTTTTCTGGACCCACATTTCCGAAATCATACGTATAATACGTTTCGAAATAAGTACTCAATGTTAACCTAGATAATAAACTGTCGGTTCCCGAAACATCTGCAAATACTAACCTTGCACTTAGAAGTAAAATTAATAGTATACTTTTTTTCATCATCTTAATCCATGTCTTTTAAAAACGGAAACTGTCTTCTATTCAAGGTTAAATTGTGTGCACTTAAAACATGAGTGTGTATTTCTGCTCGTTCAGAAATATATTCATTGGTGCCAAAAGGATGGTAAACACTCGTATGCCCTATGTGCGGTATGCCATTCCCATCCTCGCCAATTCTGTTTACTCCAATTACATAACATTGGTTTTCTATGGCTCTTGCTTTTAACAAGGAATCCCAATGTTCCATTCTTTTCTCAGGCCAATTGGCAAGTATAATCAATGCATCGTATGCATTTTCTTTGGTGTTACGCAACCAATTAGGGAAACGTAAATCATAACACACATTCATGTTCAACTTCCAACCTTTATACTCTACTATTAATGGTTCAGTACCTGCACTGTAATGATGATGCTCATCGCCCATGCTAAATAAATGGCGCTTATCATACGTTTGTATAGCACCATCAGCTTGAACAAAAACTAAACGGTTATAATATTTAGTTCCCTCTTTTATGATCATACTCCCTGCAATAGCACATTTTTTTTCAATAGCAACTTGTTTCATCCAGGCCACACATTCGCCATCCATCTCTTCGTATAATTCTTCGGCTTTCATACTAAAGCCTGTTGCAAACATTTCAGGTAAGAGAATTAAATCTGTATCCTCGCTCAATTTTTTTAGCAGAGAATCAAACATTTTTAAGTTTTCTT
>JAGVEE010000327.1 GCA_020058405.1 Sphingobacteriales bacterium | reverse complement strand
GGCATCCAATCTTTAGGTTCAATCATCTCATTTTTAGCTAGTTTGTTCTCAAACCAAGCTTCTAATTCATGTTCATTTTTTGCAGACATAGTGTTTATTGCTTATCACAAATTTATAAAAATATTGCTATCCCGAAACAATTTAAGCTTATTCGGAATGAATCAAAAAAACAAATATTCACTCGCTTTGTTCCAAAACGAATCTATTTTTTATTTTTACAACCAAATTCTAAGTAATGGCAAAATTCCACCCTTTAAAAATAGCTGATATTCGTAGAGAAACAGCAGACAGTGTAAGTATCGCATTTGAAATCCCTAGTACATTCGAAAATGAGTATCAATATACTCAAGGTCAGTACGTAACTATCAAAATGGACGTCAATGGTGAAGAAGTTCGTCGCTCGTATTCTTTATGCAGCAGCCCTTTGGCCGATGCCGATTTTAGAATTGCAGCAAAAAAAGTAAAAGACGGCAGAATGTCTGTTGCACTTAATGAAAAAGTTAAAATAGGTGATGTTTTAGAGGTAATGACTCCGATGGGGAACTTTTACAACATCAACAATACAACTAATAAAAACATTGTATTATTTGCAGGAGGCAGCGGAATTACACCCATGTTATCTATCATCAAAACAATATTAAAAGAAGATCCTACTTGTTCGGTTACTTTATTTTATGGCAACCAAAATGAAGCCAGTACCATTTTTAAAAATGAGTTAGATGAAATTGCAAATGCAAACACTTCTAAATTTAAACTAATTTATGTTTATGACGATGCCCCTGCTAACCACCCTCAATTATACACAGGATTAATTACCAAAGATAAAGTAATGGCCCTAGTAGAAAATCATGTAGGCTTAAATTTAGAGAATGAGTTTTTTATATGTGGACCAACACCTATGATGAAAAATGTAGAGGAAAGCTTACAATCATTACAAATAAAAAAAGAAAATATACACCTCGAATATTTTACAGCAAGTTTAGATGCGAATAAAAACACAGAGCCTGTTGATGCAACATCATCTGAACAAATTATTTCTCAAATTACAGTAATTTTAGATGGTGATGAAACTACTTTTGAATTAGCATCAGATGGTAAAAATATTTTGGATGCTGCAATGGATCAAGATGTAGATGTACCATTCTCTTGTAAAGGAGCAGTATGTTGCACTTGTAGAGCAAAGGTATTAGAAGGCAAAGTTCACATGAAAGCAAATTATGCTTTAACAGAAGATGAAGTTGCTGAAGGATTTATTTTAACATGCCAAGCACATCCGCTTACACCGGTAGTGGTGGTGGATTATGACGTTTAGTGTATAGTGACTGGTGACTAGTGACTGGTATCGCTACTAAGTTGCCTAATAACTTAATAACCCAATAACTTAGTAACCAAATAACCAATTAGCACTCATTCACAACTCACAACTCAAATGAACATCCTCATCACAGGCGCCAGTAGTGGCATAGGTTTCGAAGCGGCATTGGAGTGGATCAGAGATTCGAACCATACTGTAGTGGCGATTGCTAGAAATATCGATAAGCTAAAACGATTACATCAAATTGCAAAAGATTTAAATCCTGAATGCAATTTAATTCCTGTTCAATTTGATATTGTGACTGGCGATTATGAGGAAGGATTACTACCGTTTTTGAATTTAAAATTAAATGGCAATATTGATATCATTGTGAACAATGCTGGTGAATTAATTAATATTCCTTTTTTAGAACAAACAGACGCCGATTGGTACCAAATGTTTGATAGCAATGTGATGGGGCATGTACGCATGATTAGGAATTTAGTGCCATTGATGAACGAAGCTTCGCACATATTAAACATCAGCACCATGGGAGCTTTTCAAGGGTCGTCAAAATTCCCGGGCTTAAGTTCTTACTCAGCAACAAAATCAGCATTGTGTAATTTAACAGAACTACTAGCGGTGGAATTATTAGATAAAAAAATCTCTTGTAATTGCTTAGCTCTTGGTTCGGCACAAACCGAAATGTTAGAAAAATCAATGCCCGGATATCAATCGCCTATTATGGCTTTTGAAATGGGAAAATATGTTGCCGATTTTGCACTTACAGGACATAAGTTTTTTAATGGGAAGATTTTGCCTGTGGCATTATTGAGCACTTAGCTTGGAGCGGGGAGCAATAAATTAGGTTTTAGGATTTAGATATTAGACATTAGTATTTAGATATTAGATATTAGATAATAATAACCTTAGATTTTATGCGTTTGTTATGAAATTTCTCCCAAATGAAAACCATCAAATCACTTTTCTTCTTGTGTTTATTATGTTTCGGTGCTAGTGCACAGCAAAATATTAGCACATTAAAACTTAAAATATATAACCAAAGTTCATTTATTAAAAATGAAAGCAATTATTGGGATGCGAAAAGAATATTCTTAAAATCAGAAAAGGAAACCACTATTCTAAGACCAACGTTTGCAATTGCCTATACTGCTAAAAATGGAAATACCCACGAATTAGAACTCAACAGATTCGATTTAAGTTTCATTAGTGAGAAAGATGAATTATTGGATACCATAAATTCCAACATTGTTAACGGGCAAGAAATCTCCAGTTTCAATTTGTCTTTTAGATACGAGTATACTCCTTCATCAAAAAAAAGCAAATTAAATAAGAATGGAACATTTAGTGTTAGCTATGGCGTACAACCCTATATATATAACACAAAAACGATACCGCTAATAACAACAAATTTTCCGGAGTCGTATACACAGATTGGTGCTTCAGGATTTATAGCACCACGATATACTTATCAATTATCTGAAAAATTATTTTTTGATGTTAACCTTCCTTTCAACTTAATTGATTTTAATTTTACAGCTAATAAAATTGATAATCCAACAAAAACTAAATCAGAACGTAAAACAATTAGCGAAAATTTCGAATTACTACCAATGAACTATAATTTAAGAATTGGATTAGCTTATAGAATTTGAATTTTAGGTAAATGATGCACGGGGAAATTAACAGAATTTGCAATAAAACATTTACTATTTGCTTTTTCGTGTAACTCTATAGCTAATGCAGCTTTGCTTGCATCCGTAATGGTTATGGTAGGTTTTAAAATTACCTCTACAAATTTTCCACCACCTGTACTGGCTTCTTCCATGATGCCTTCTGGCTCATCAAAATAATCAGTGACCACAATTCCATTATCGGAACAAAAATGAAAATACCACAACATATGACATGTAGAAAGTGCGGATAATAACATCTCTTCTGGATTGTATTTACTGGCATCTCCTCTAAATGCAGGATCTGCAGATCCTAATAAATCCGACTTGCCTTTTGCAGAAATTACATGGTCTCTACTATATTCATCGTACTTACTAGTACCTGTACCTAAATTACCTGTCCAGGTTACTTTTAACTTATAATGATGTATTTTCATGTGCTAACGTATTAGTATGTTAGTATGCTAGTGTGCTCGTATGCTCATTTACAATTGTAAAATTTTCCAGGCATCCAGTACATTTCCATTATCCAAAAACTCTTTCGCAATTAAGTGGATTTGATTTTCACTCAACTTAGAATATAATTTCAATAGCTCTTCTTTTTCGTTTGCTTCAACAACAGGTATGCTTTCTACGTTTCCTAACTGACCTAAATTATTTCCGGTTAGTACTTTAGAATTTCTAATTTTATCTGGCAAGGCATCAACACCAATACCCATAGTGGTTAACGGTTTTACAACTTGAAATAAACTTTCTTTGGTAACTCTCGAATACCAATCGCCTCCCAAGCGAGCTACATGATCCATTTTTAATTGATCAATTTTCCCATCCTCACCTAATACATCTTCAGAAATATGCATGGCTATTACCTCCGCCAGCACTAGGTTTCCGGCACCTGGGGTTTCTGCCAATGCAATAACATCACGCACAATACATTCAAATTGTACGGGTGCTTCTTTTACTCTTGGTGGACGAATATGTTCCGATTTTAATTCTGTAAAACCTGCTTTAACAAACTCATTTACTCCTTTAGGATAATCGGTACTCGATAAACTTGTTTGTTGCACCATATCATAATTTACAATGTTGATGGTACATTCTTTTATCTTCAACACATTATCAAGTGTATGTTTTGTAGTATTATCTCTCACTCTACGAGCTGGTGAAAAAACTAAAATCGGTGGGTTAGAACTAAATAAATTAAAGAATGAAAATGGACTTAAATTTACATTGCCTTCTTCATCAATAGTACTAACAAATGCAATAGGCCTTGGAGCCACCGCATATTGTAAAAACATTTGCGTTTGCTGCGGGCTAAGGTCTTTTATGAGTAGAGATTTCATGTTAATTAGCTAATTGATTTTTTAATTTTCAAAAGAGAAAAATCAGTGTCCACTTTTCTAATGGTATTACTTAATCGACCTAAACCTGTAATTTCCATTTCTACTACATCGCCATCTTGCAACCATTGCGGTTTAAAGTTTTTATCGTTTAATAAACCTGTGCCATTTAATTCTAAAAAGCAACCAGTGCCTACAGTTCCAGAACCAATTACATCTCCAGGTAAAACATCAACTCCATACGCACATCTTTCAATTATTTCTGCAAATGTCCAATCCATATCGGCTACATTTCCTGAAGAAACTTCTACACCATTTACCCAACATTTCATTTGTAAATTGTAAGTATTACCAATGTGATTTGCTTTTGCTGAAACTAAATGTTCTGCTAATTCATCGGGAGTTACTAACCAAGGACCAATAACTGTTGAGAAATCTTTTCCTTTAGCAGGACCAAGGTTTAACAGCATTTCTTCCATTTGCAAAGTACGTGCACTCATATCATTCATGATGCAATACCCTGCTATATATTCATCGGCTTCTGAAGCACGAATGTTTCTACCTTTTTTACCAATTACCGCTGCTACTTCTAATTCGAAATCTAATTTCTCAAAATGATCTGGCATACACTCAACTTCGCCAGGGCCTTGCACTGCATTATGATTGGTAAAATAAAAAATCGGATACGAATCAAATTCTTTAATCATTTCCACTCCTCTGTTTCTGCGAGCTGCCGCCACATGTTGACGAAATGCATATCCATCTCTACAAGAAGTTGGATGTGGAACAGGTGCTAATATTTCAAAGAAAACTTCTTCGCGACCAATAATAGAACCATCTTTAATTCCATTGTTTACTTTATGAGCTCGTTCCATCAATTCTTCGCCGCCCCATAAAAACTCGTTCATGGTATGAGGAATTAATTTATCTACAGAATGTAAATTGTAAATATGTCCGTTAATAAATACACCTAGTTTTTCAAGGTTTTCGGTTTTATAAGAAACTAATTTCATCGTGTTTGAATTTCTCCAAAACTAATAAAATAATATATATCGATTTAAGAGATTTGATTAAATAAAAATAAGGCCTATCTTAGCCACTGAAATGAATACCCAATTAACTCATACTTTTGACTGGCATGCCTCTGAAACTGAGCATGTTTTTATGCAAAAAATGATTTCCAAAATAGTTTTGGCCCAATATTCTCTTTAATATTATCAGGAATCAAGCTATTCCTCCATTTTTCGATATTTTTTACTAATTTTCGATTGTTAAATTATAATTCAATAATATGCCTATTTACCATAAATTGGGGCAAATTCCCCCTAAACGACATACCATCTTTAGAAAACCAAACGGGAAGCTTTATGCAGAAGAACTCGTATCTACAGAAGGCTTTTCAAATGTTTATTCCTTAATTTACCACTGTCACCCTCCTACCATCGTTAAAGAATTGGGTGAATCCTATTCGGTAGAACCTAAAATTGCTCGCGAAAAGCATTTAAAACATACCAGTTTAAAAGGTTTTAAAATTAAGGCTGAAGACGACTATTTAAAATCACGCAAGCCTGTTTTAGTAAATTCAAATCTACATATTTCTCTTGCTGCACCAAAGAAATCGATGACGGATTATTTCTTTAAAAATTCGCAAGCAGATGAATTGATTTTTATACACGTTGGCTCTGGCAAACTAAAAACTGGCTACGGTACTATAAAATTTGAATACGGCGATTACCTAGTAATCCCAAGAGGCACCATTTATCAATTAGAATTTAACGATGAAAATAATCGTTTGTTTATAGTGGAATCCTTTACGCCAATTACTACCCCAAATCGTTATAGAAATAAGGTGGGACAATTATTAGAACATTCGCCATTTTGCGAACGCGACATGAAATTGCCTCAAGATTTGGAAACATTCGACCAAGAAGGCGATTTTAAAGTGTTGATTAAAAAACAAGGCTTAATTTACCCATATACTTACGGTACACATCCTTTCGATTTTGTTGGTTGGGATGGATTCCATTTCCCATGGGCCATTTCAATTCATGATTTCGAACCAATAACTGGTCGCGTGCACCAACCACCTCCAGTACATCAAATGTTCGAAGCACATAATTTTGTAGTATGTTCTTTTGTGCCTCGCAAATACGATTATCATCCGCAAGCAATTCCTGCTCCATATAACCATAGTAATGTAGATTCTGATGAAGTATTATATTATGTTGATGGTGATTTTATGAGCCGTAAAAGCGTAGAAAAAGGTCAGATCACCTTACACCCAGGAGGCATTCCACACGGACCACATCCTGGAACGGTTGAAAAATCAATTGGTAAAGAAAGCACCGAAGAATTAGCTGTAATGGTGGATCCATTCCGCCCATTAATGCTAACCGAAGATGCAGTAGCCATTGAAGATCCGGGGTATTTTAGCAGCTGGCAAGAAGATGTTAGTTAGTGTGATAGTATGCTAGTGTGCTAGTGTGCTAATAACTCAACATTCATCATTTAACATTTAACATTCATCATTCAAAAAATGGAAACAATAGATAAAGCAAACCAATTAGCAGATTTACATAAAGACCATAATCCTGCTGAAGACTTCTTACCATTATTAGGTACAGATTATATAGAATTTTACGTAGGCAATGCAAAACAAGCAGCCTATTTTTATAGAAGTGCATTTGGCTTCGAATTAGTAGCGTATGCTGGGCCGGAGACGGGTGTAAGAGGAAAAGCATCGTATGTTTTGCAACAAGATAAAATCAGATTAGTACTTACCACTTCATTCGATCCCAATTCAGAAATATCTGAACATGTAAAATTACACGGTGATGGTGTAAAAGTATTAGCCATTTGGGTGGATGACTTAGAGTATTCATACAAAGAAGTAATGAAACGTGGTGCTATTTCAGTTTCTGCACCGCAAACATTAACCGATGAAAATGGTGAAGTAAAAATTGCTACCATTCAAACTTATGGCGAAACTGTACATACTTTTGTAGAACGCAAAAATTATAAAGGTGCATTTATGCCTGGCTTTAAAGCCATGCCGAAAGATACCATTGCAAAACCTATTGGGTTAAAATTCGTAGATCATTGTGTGGGTAATGTTGGTTGGGGCGAAATGAATAAATGGGTGAAATATTACGAAGAAGTAATGGGCTTCAAACTATTGATTACATTCGATGATACAGACATCTCTACAGAATATACATCCTTAATGTCTAAAGTAGTATCGAACGGAACAGGATATGTAAAGTTCCCTATTAACGAACCTGCAGAAGGTAAAAAGAAATCACAAATTGAAGAATACATCGATTTTTATAAAGGTGCAGGAGTACAACATATAGCTGTTGCTACCGATAATATTATTGATACGGTTTCCGAAATGCGTAGAAGAGGCGTGGAATTTTTATATGTACCCGAAACGTATTACGATGATTTATTTGAACGTGTAGGTAAAATTGATGAGCCTGTGGATGAACTAAAGAAATTAAATATCTTAGTAGATAGAGACCCTGAAGGCTAT